>CAKZQD010000143.1 GCA_937139485.1 uncultured Bacteroidota bacterium
GCTCATGTACGGTGCTGTGGTATTTTCCGTGAAGCAGAAGAACGCGGTTTCACTGATGAAGGTGCAGATTTAAGTTTGCTCGGTGATGATGAACTCAAATTCATCCGTAAAGCGATGGAATTAGGCGATATTATCGAGCATACGGTTAATACTTATGAGCCACATCGGATTGCATTTTTTGCTCAGGAATTAGCGAGTTTATTCCACCCTACCTATGACCGTGTACGGGTCTTACATAGCGAAGTGCCAGAAGATGTTGCAAAAGCTCGGTTACGCTTCTATAAATCAGCACAAGTTGTCTTTGAACGGGTCTTACGTTTAATGGGCATGACCACGCCTGAGCGTATGTAAAGCAAACCAAAATGAAAACATCAGGGCGCTATCACCAGCGTCCTTTTTGTTAGAATAAACTTAGCTATTCACCAGTAGAGAATGTGAGATAGCTTTCACTATATAATGCAATGTTAATCTTTACTTTTAGCATCTCAGCGAACAGCATTTCAGCCTAAAAACAAAAAATCACGCTTGATAATCACTTTTTGCTGACTAGCTGACAGGCTAAAGTGCTTATTTTATAAAATTTCACATCGACATTTATAAATGGCTTTAACTCTTGATTAGTTACAAATATATTGATTTCATTTACAGAAACGAGGGCTTATATGGGCTTAAAACCAGACCACTGGATACGCAAGATGTCATTAGAGCATGGCATGATTGAGCCATTTGCTGAAGGGGAAAAACGTCCCGGAATTATTAGTTATGGCGTATCATCTTATGGCTATGATATGCGTATTGCCAATGAATTGTATTTGAAAAGATTGATTGTTGGAGGTTTTGAGGGCGTTTATGAAATTGGTAAAATGTTCCGAAATGAAGGAATGGACAGAACTCACAATCCTGAATTTACAGCAATGGAAATTTATGTAGCCTACAAAGACTACAACTGGATGATGGATTTTACAGAACAACTATTAGAGCAATGTGCTATAGCCGTAAATGGAACATCTGAAGCTACTTTTGGCGAACACCAAATAAACTTTAAAGCGCCATACAAAAGAGTAAGCATGACGCAGTCCATCATAGATTTTACAGGTTTTGACATTAAAGGCAAAACAGAAAAAGAACTTTTTGACTGGTGCAGAGACAATGATGTAGCTGTAGACGAAACTATGGGAAAAGGAAAACTTATAGATGAAATTTTTGGAGAAAAATGTGAAGGAAATTACATACAACCAACATTTATTACAGACTACCCAAAAGAAATGTCGCCACTTTGTAAAGAACATAGAGAAGATCCAAGTTTGACCGAGCGTTTTGAACTCATGGTTTGCGGAAAAGAAGTTGCCAATGCATATTCTGAACTAAACGACCCAATAGACCAAAGAGAGCGTTTTGAAGAACAATTGAAACTGGCAGCAAAAGGAGACGAAGAAGCCAACGAATTTATAGACCAAGACTTTTTAAGAGCATTAGAATATGGAATGCCTCCTACATCTGGCTTGGGAATAGGTATGGATAGACTATTGATGTATTTAACTAACAATGCTTCAATACAGGAAATTCTTTTCTTTCCTCAAATGAAACCAGAAGTTTTTGCAACAAATGTAAAAATAGACTGGGGAAAAATACCCGAAGCATGGCAAGAAGCAGCTGAGCAAGCTGGTTATGAATCTTTTGAAGCAATGAAGGCACTAAAACCAACACAAATTCACCAAAAAATGAATGGAATGCGTAAAAAATTAAAACTAGACATTGCTGCATTATCTATAGAAGATGTAACATCTTGGTTTGCTTAACTATACAACACTAAACTTTATATAAAAACGTTAAATAAAAAACGCTAACATATTTTTAACTTAAAAGTATAACACTATGAACAAATTTTTTATTCTCATCACTTTTTTTGCATTTGCGACAAACGCTTTTGCTCAAAGAAAATATAAAGCATATAAAAGACCTTCGCCTTCAAATCAAGAAATTGGTCTTTCTCTTGGAGTGTCTAATTACCTTGGCGACTTAGCCTGGAAAGGAAAAATTCCTATTATTCACGAATCTAACCCAAAAGCTTTTAGACCTGCTGGCGGTGTATATTATAGAAGTAATTTTACTAAATTTACTAGCTTTAGAGCTTCTTTAGGAATGGGCGAATTAACAGGTACCGATGCACAAACAAATAACGACCCTGCTAGAGTAAATAGAAATTTAAGCTTCAAATCTGTAGTTTTAGAAGCTTCTGTAATGTTTGAATGGAATATTGCTCCTTATTTAATTGGTGACAAAAAAAGACCATTTACACCATATTTAGGAATTGGTTTAGCTGGTTTTTATTTTAATCCAAAAGCAGAATTAAATGGTAGATGGGTTGCACTACAACCACTTGGCACAGAAGGGCAAGGTATTATTGATGGAAAAAGCAAATATTCTAATTTTCAGTTTGCAATTCCTGGTGCTGTAGGTATAAAAGCTAATTTGGGAAAGAAATTTGCCCTAGGTTTAGAATTTCAATATAGAATGACTTTTACAGATTATTTAGACGATGTAAGTTCTGAAAACTTTGTCAGTTCAGATATTTTTTACGACAACTACATTACAGCCGTTGCAGCAGATGCCGATGCTTTATCTTACAGAGCTATAGACCCTGCTATTTCTCCTAGAGAAACAGATCAGAGAGGTAATCCAAATAACAACGATAACTATTACTTCATTTTTGTAAACCTTTCTTATAAAATTGGTAAGAAAAACGATTCTTGCCCAACATTTAGATAAACATTTTCATTGACAATGTGTTTTATGGCCTAATTATTTATTAGAATTGTACTTTGAGAAAGTATGCCTTCTCATTAGAATATTATAAAGCTTTTATCATGTTCTATAAACTGTTTAAACTTCTCTGCCAAAACTGCATAAAACTATATTGAAGTAAAGTTATAACATCTTAAACAAAAATATTTGAGATGATTAAACTTTTACCACCAATCAACTTCAAACCAACAAATTGTTTTCTAAAACAGAAAAAAAAATCATTGCAACGACTTTACATAATAAGCTTTTCTTAGAATAAAAGAAAAAGCAAAATTCAATCACTTCCGTAATAAAAAAATCGGCACGATAAAAAAACGGTACTACTTAAAGACACCAAAAACACAAAAAAATACCAAAAAAAAAGCCGCAAATTGCGGCTTTTTTATTTTCTCAAAACAATTAAATATTTTACTTCCTCACTACAAGTTTTCTTGTAATTTCTTCATTGTTCATTTTTATTCTAGCTGTATAAACACCTGTTGCATATTCATTTAAGTTGAAGCTAATAGTTTCTTTTCCACCTTGTAGTGTTTCTTTTTTAATAGAAACTGTTCTTCCTAAATTATCCAATACTTCAATTTCAACTTTTGTTTCTTCTTTTACTTCAAAAGTAAGTGCTGTTAAATTTGTACTTGGGTTTGGTATAAAGTAACTTACTACTGTTCCAGTTTCACTAATTAAAGAAGTATTTACTACTTTAGAATATTCAAAAGCACCGTCAAAATCTATTTGTTTTAATCTATAATAATAAATTACTCCAGTTTCAACATCTTTGTCTAATAGTGAATAATCAATATTCTTATTTGTATTTCCGTTTCCAGCAATCCAAGCTATTTTTTCAAATCTTGTTCCATCTGTACTTCTTTGTACTTCAAAACCTTCATTGTTTATTTCTGTAGCTGTTATCCATTCTAATTGAACTGCTTCATTATTTGATGCTATAGCAGTAAATGAAAGCATTTCTACTGGTAAAGGCGTAGCTAAAGGTCCAGCTCCTGCTCCACCACTTCCACCAGAAAAACTACTTATATCAAATTCAACATAGTTTACCGCATTTTCTACTCCAGCAGTTGGCGTAAGTGCTACACCAGGCAAACCTGTAGCTGTTACATCTGTTGTAGGATCATAATCTTCAGATTTGAACCAAACAAAACCTTCGTTTCCAGCAGTTGGATTTGCTGAAATGAAACTAACTACTTCTGCTTCTACTTCGGTTTTTTCTACTAAGTCATAATAGAACCTTATTTTAACATCTGAATCTAAACTTGCTGCACCTATATCTACATTCCAATGCCTTTTCATTGGGAAAGTAGCTTCTGGAATTGCTAAATTTTGAACATCTACATCGTCCCAAGAATTTTGTACAGTAATTTTTGGCGTTGCTGCTGCTTTTGCTGCTGCATTATTTCCAACATTTGTTGGATCCCAATTTATTGCAAATATCATTTTACCAGCATCTGTATCGTGTCCATAGTATGTCCACCCTGAGTGCTCACACGCTAGGTTTAAAGCTACACCATCTTGCGAATCACCATTTGTAGTTAAATAAACCATATTATTAGGGCTATCTGTTGTTATGGTCAAACTTGCATCACTTGTAGTATTACAACCTTCTGCTCTTACATAATATGTAGTAGTTGCGCTTACGGTAACTTGTTTAGTAGTTCCAGTACCCAAACTTGTACCTGTACCATTTGCACCTGTGTACCAATTCCAAGTAGCACCTGTACCTAAAGTACCTCCTACTACAGATAAATCTATTGTTCCGTTTGTACATATAGTACTTGGACCTGCTATTGAAGTTGCGGCTGTACTTGAAGTTCCTGAAACAGTTATTGTTAACACATTACTATTACCAGTATTACCACATTTATCACTCGCAACTCTTCTATAACAAGTAGTTTGTGCCAAAGCTGGTGGGTCATAAGTTATACTAGTTGCTCCAGAAATGTTCGACCAAGCTCCAGTACAATTAGTTTGATTTTGCCATTGATAAGATATACTACCTCCATTTGTATAAGTAGAAACACCGCCAGAACCTGCTACTGAAGAAGTAAGAGCAACCGGATTACCTCCAGGACAAATTGTTTCATCTGCGGCTACTGAACCACCTGCAACTACAGGTACTACAACAGCATTTACGTCAAGTGCCATATCTGCGTCACCAGTGATTTCAGCATATCGCATCTCTACTGTAGAAGTAGCATCAAGTAAACCTGTCCACTTTACACCAGTAGCGTCACAGCAATTTGCTGACCATACTTGAGTTCCATTTACTATCAATGATGCTTCATCATCATGACTTATTACATTCAACTCATATACATCACAAGGAAAACCTTGTCTTTTATGAACAAAAGTATGATTATCTGTATTTACAGAACATCCATCATAGCTT
>CAKZQD010000144.1 GCA_937139485.1 uncultured Bacteroidota bacterium
GGACTTTAAATAAAGAAAACTTAATCTCATTTAGAGCCAAATTTTCTGCACTGGACGATAGAGATAAATTTGAAATTATTGAATGAAAAAAATTATTTTCATAAGTGCTTTACTTTTAGTTTTTAATACCTGTAAAAAGGTAACTAAGACTGGAAACTATGTCCCTACAAAAGTGATTATTTTGGTTATTGACGGACCAAGATATTCAGAGACTGGCGGAGATTTTTCACAGCAATACACTCCTAATCAAAAGGAACTGGCTAAAAAAGGAGTGATTTACTCCAATTTCTTTAACAATGGTGTTTCCTACACTACTCCGGGACACACCGCTATTTCAACGGGAGTGTATCAAAGCATTGCAAACAATGGTTCGGAGATTCCCAAAAACCCTTCGATATTTCAATACTTCAATGAGTTGCTTAGATTCTACTAACTGTTGAGAAGCATTTTCGTTTTTCTCCGTTTCAAACTTAATTTGCTCTCTTAAAAGATTTCTTTCATTCTCTTTAGAAGAAACGCCACCAGTCAATTCATTCAACTTTTTTTGGATAACAGAAAGTGCTTTTTCTTTCTCTAAGTTTTTCAACTTTTCTTTCTCCAATAAAGCTTCTGCTTCTTTTAGTTTTGCAGAGATTTCAATCAAAGCATCTCCTTCACCTTTTTCTTTAGTTTGTAAGCTTTTGTATCTTTCGGTATAGGAAGTTAAAATTTGTTTGGCCAATTCTACCGACAATACTTTGTATTCATCTTTTAGCTTGTAAAACTTCTTGGTTTTTCTTGCTTGAGATTCTAAAGCTTTTAGGTTTCCTTCTATTTCAAACAAAAGATCTTCTACCCTTTCTAAATCTTTTTCGGTTCCCTTTAGTTTGTTTAAAGTCTCTTTTTTACGCTTTTTATATTTAGAAATTCCTGATGCTTGCTCAAACAATTTTCTTCTAGAATGGTCTCTATCATTTAAGATTTCATCTACCATTCCAAGTTCTATTATGGCATAAGAATCATTGCTAATTCCTGTGTCCATAAATAAATTAGAAATATCTTTTAAACGGCAAGGAATATCATTTAAGCGATATTCACTATCGCCATTTCTGAAAAGTCTTCTCGTTATAGTTACCGTTTTAAATTCGGTAGCTAATATGTTTTTGGTATTTTCAAAAGTAAGAGAAACTTCTGCCAATCCTGATGCTTTACGTTTTTTTGTGCCGTTAAAAATAAGATTATCCATCTTTTCCAAACGTAACTGAGAAGTCTTTTGCTCACCCAAAACCCAACGAATAGAATCTACAACATTAGATTTACCACAACCATTTGGACCTACAATACCAGTTATACTCTCGTTGAAGTGTATAGTGGTTTTGTCTGCAAAACTCTTAAATCCTTTTATTTCTAGTGATGTTAAACGCATTTTTGGACTGACAAAAGTAAGGAAATTGTTTGATGTTTTTTGTTAGTTGTTTGATGTTTTTTATAACTCATCCAATAAATCTAAAATAATCATTATTTGTAAGAAATTAATCATCAAAAAAAGCATTGGAATAAAAATAAACTTAATAAAATTAGGATTAAATGGAAATAGCTTATTTTTAAAAAGCATATTTGCAAACCTACCAAATATGGTTATTATGTAAAAATGAATAATAAATGAAATACAAGGCATTAGTGCAAAAATAGTTAATGCAGTATCTTTTATATTTTGAAACACCAAATAATGTAAACTTATAAAACAGACAATATAAATTGGCAAATAAACAAAAAATTACTTCTTCTGTTTCTTATCAAAATTGAAAGGTAAAAGATAGTAAATAAAACAATTTACTGAAACAATAAATGCAATACTTAATACTTTGTTTAAATAATAAATTATTTCCAAATTATTCTATTTTTAAATAAGTTTTAATTCATAAAACACTCTCAAACACTAAAAGATTCAGAACAAGCTGAAAAAGCTTGTTCTGAATGACGATAAACACCAAACATTCTATCATTAAAGCATTCAATCATTAAAACCTATTCAATCACAAACTCATTTTCAATCTGCCTCAAAGCCTCTTTCAAAACAGGATCAGTTTTATTAATAATAGCATAAAACCCATCATTCTGAAACAACTGTTTTGCAAAATAAGCCTTCAAAAACATTTTTAAATTCAACTTATTATCAGCCATTTTACTCATATCTTTTTTCCAACCTTTAATTTCAGAATATGCTAAAAAATCATTGAACATTTTTTCGTTCACTTTAAAATTAGAATCAAAAGATTTTACAGAATTATATTGTTCAAAATCTGCTGAATGATCGCTATAATAATTGTAAACAAATTCGGGTATTCTTCTTCTTAATCTGTTAGAATAAACATTGTTCATTAATGTATCAAAAGGAACAAAAATATCTGGATTTATTCCTCCGCCTCCGTATACTTTTCTTTTCTTTATTTTAGTAAAATAAACCATAGTATCTGAGTGAATACTGTCTTTGAAAAACTCACCATTTTCAAATCTTTCGTAAACTTCTAAATCATAGTGTTCCTTATCTTCATAAGGTTTTTGAATACTTCTACCAGAAGGAATATAATAACGCGCTATTGTTAATCTCAAAGCAGAATTATCTGGCATGGCATATTGTTCCTGCACCAATCCTTTACCAAAAGTTCTTCTTCCTATTATCAAAGCTCTATCCCAGTCTTGCAGCGCACCAGACAATATTTCACTTGCCGAAGCAGAACTTTCATCTACCAAAACTACAACTCTACCTTCTTCAAATTCTCCAGGTCTGTTTGCCGAATAATCTTGCTTTGCAAAATGCGCTCCTTCTGTATAAACAACCAGTTTTTTTCCAGCCAATAATTCATCTGCAATTTGAACAGCAGTTCTTAAATAGCCGCCGCCATTTCCTCTCAAGTCTATAATTAAATTTTCTAGTCCTTGCCTTTTCAAAGCTCTTAAATTATCGTAAAACTCATCGTAAGTAGTTCCGCTAAATTTGTTTATTTTTATTAATCCCGTTTTTGCATCAAGCATATACGCAATATCTACAGAATGTAAAGGAATTTTTGCTCTAATGATTTCAAAATCAATTTTTTCATCTTGACGAAGCATCGTAACTTTTACTTTAGTTCCTTTTGGTCCTTTTAGTAATTTTACCACATCACCATTTTTCACACCAACGCCAGCAACAATAGAATCATTTACTGCAAAAATTTTATCGCCAGCCATTACACCCACTTCTTCTGATGGTCCACCAGCAATTGCATTTACAATGGTAATGGTATCGTCAACTATAAAAAACTCAACGCCAACGCCTTCAAAATCGCCTCTCATATCGTCATTGATACTTTTAATATTTGTAGGAGGAATATAAAATGAATGTGGATCTAAATCTGAAAGCATTTTGTTTATTGCTTTCTCTTCAAGCTTTTGTGTATTTAAAGTATCTACATATTTTTTTTCTACATAATTAAGAATAGTTTTCATTTTATCACTTTCTACTGTAGTGCCAATTGTGGTTTTGGTATTAGTATTTAAACTTATAATGTAGCCCAAAAAAATACCTGCCGCTAAAACAAGTGCATATATAAAAGGTAAAAAAGGACTCTTTTCTGGTTTTGAGTAGTTTGTTTGTCTATTTATTTCGCTCATATTATACTTTATAATTCACAAAGTAAGTTAAACTTTTAATAGTATGAAAACCTTTAAGCTATTTTATGAAACTAAAGCGTTTGTTTGTTGTATTTTTGAAAAAGTTAAACAAAAAGCAATGACAAAAGCAAAGAAAAAAGAAAGACCAGATCAAGTAGTTTTTAATGAAGAAACAGGAAAATATGATGCGGCATTAAAACCTTATGGTACAAATGTAGGTGCGCCAAGTATAAAAACCACACAAATAAATAATTGGAAAAATATTGGTATAAATAAAGTAAATCACAGTATCAAACAAAAATTTGATGAATTGCAGAAACAATATCAAGAAATGATGGAAGAATATAAATGGAACGAACTCATTTATGCAACAGAATTTAATTTTGAACCACAAATTGGAGAAACATACTATTTATACAGAAGAGAAAACGAAAGTACTTTTTTAAGTATTATTCCTCCAGAAAGTTTTAAAATGGAATTTATTGGCGCATTTAAGCTAAATTCTGATAAAATTTGGAAAGTTGAAAACCTTGCAGAAACTAATAAAGATGAAAAAAATGAATAAAAAAAAAGCTTAGCAATATTGCTAAGCTTTTTTTTGGTGGCGGAGACGGAGGGATTCGAACCCCCGGTACCTCACAGTACAATAGTTTTCAAGACTACCGCATTCGACCACTCTGCCACATCTCCGACGCAAATATAAAACCGTTTTTTATAAAAAAAAGCTTTTTCCTAAAAAAAATTAAATTATTTTTAAACGCCTAAAAATTTGATTATTAAGCAATTATTCATTAAAGGTTCAAATCTTTTATTTCAGTTAATTATTGTTAAGCCTTTTAACATATATGTATGCCTTCCATATCTTTACAGCAGATGGTAAAATGGAAATTATACACTATTGTTTCTGCAATAACAATTGCATTGTTTGGCTTAATTTGGGTGCAATCTACTTTTATAAAAAGAAGTACATTTATTCAAGAAAAGCTTTTTAACCAGTTTGTTGAACAATCTTTACTGCGTGTTGCTGTAAACATTGAAGAAAACGAAGCCTACAATTATTTTAATAAAACTACAGACATTAACCCAAGTTATACTGCTAGCGTTGCTAATAATAATTTATCTGAAAGCTATTCACTTACTTATGAAGACAATGTTTTTACTGCCGAAATAATAAAAAACGATTCTACATTTGTTGTTTCATCTCCAGATTTATTAGAACTTGATGAAAAAATTAAAAAATTAAATCTTCAAACAAATATTTCTTTACATAGTAACGAACACAAACACAGTTTAGGCAATTTTGATGTACTTAAAGGTCACTTCAATGTAAATTTTGAAGAAAAAGGTGTTGAACTTGCAACAGATTCTTCAGATTTATATAATCTTTTATTATTTGAACTAAAGCGTTCTGGAATTACTACACCTTTCAATTTTGCTTTATTGGATAGATATTCACTCAAAGAATTTTCGAGCAATTGTTCTAATCTTATCAATCCCAACTTTTTTAAACAAGCATATAAAACAAATATACTTATAAACGGCTTTACAGGTTCAGAAGCTTATTTGCTGGTTGATTTTCCTAAAAAGAGAAATTATATTTTAAAATCTAATTCAAAACTACTTATCTCCTCTTTTATTTTTATTTTACTAATTGTTGCATCTTTTGTAGCAAGTTGGTACATTATTTTTCGCCAAAAAAAGCTTTCTGAACTAAAAACAGATTTTATAAACAATATGACACACGAACTAAAAACTCCTGTGGCTACAATTTCTTTAGCAAGTGAAATGTTAGGAAATGAAAAAGTTCAAAAAGATCAAAAAAAGTTAAATAATTATACACGCATAATCAAAGAAGAAAATTCACGTTTAGGAAGTCATATAGAGAAAGTATTGCAAACTGCACAATTAGATAAAGAAGCTATAAAACTAAACAAAGTTGAAATAGACTTACATAGTTTATTGGAAGAATTGAATAACAAGTTTCAATTAAGAATTATAGATGCAAAAGCAAATGTTTATTGGAATTTAAATGCAGAACAATCTACAGTACTTATAGATACAACACATTTTTTAAACGTACTTTCCAACTTGTTTGACAATGCTTTAAAATATAGAAAACCAGATAGCTTAGAAATTGAGATAGATACCTATAATATAGACAACAGTATTTTTTTAGAAATAAAAGATAATGGAATAGGAATGACAAAAATAAACTCAAAACGAATATTTGAAAAATTTTATAGAGTTCCTACAGGCAATGTGCACAATGTAAAAGGGTTTGGACTTGGCTTGAGCTATGTAAAAACAATGATTGATGAACACGATGGAAAAATTAGTATAGACTCTGAACTGGGTAAATACACCAAATTTATAATAGAATTAGAATTCAAAAAATAACACCAAAACAAAAAGAAATGAAAGAATTTAATTTAAGAATATTATTAGCAGAAGATGACCCAAATTTAGGATCTGTTTTAAAAGACTCTTTAGAACTAGAAGACAATTATGTAGAACTTTATGACGATGGCGAAAAAGCTTGGAACGCTTTTAATAAAGAAGATTTTGATATTTGTATTTTAGATGTAATGATGCCAAAAAAAGATGGTTTTACCCTTGCAGGAGAAATTAAAAAAGTAGATAAAAATATTCCAATTATATTTTTAACCGCAAAATCTATGCAAGAAGATAGAATAAAAGGCTTATCTATAGGTGCAGATGATTACATGACAAAACCATTTAGTTTTGAAGAATTAAATTTACGTATCGAAGCCATAATGCGTAGAATTAACGATGCTAAATCTCCAGTAATTGAGCAAACAGAATTTGAAATAGGAAAATATAAATACAATTCTGACTACAGAACATTGTACTTAGACAATACAGAGCAAAAACTAACTACAAAAGAAGGTGAACTACTTAAACTACTAGCTTTCAACAAAAACCAAATATTAGATAGAGATATAGCATTAAAATCTATTTGGGGTAACGATAACTATTTTACAGGTAGAAGTATGGACGTATATATTACTAAACTTAGAAAATATTTAAAGGAAGATAAAAGTATTGAAATTGTAAATATTCACGGTAAAGGTTTTAAATTACTTATAAAAGTATAAGTATTTGCTTTAGAATTGTGCTACAGAAGTTTTTTAGTTCATAAATAAACTTATATTTACTGTTCAAAACCAAACCCGTATGGCTGAAAGTCAACAACCTATAAAAAATAGATTAGCATACACTATTGCAGATCCGTATGAATGGCCCATTACAAAGCTTAGTGCAGATAAAGAACTTTTCTTAAAAGAAGTAATTGAAAAAACAGAAGCTTCTATATTTGAAAGAATGCACAATGCACAACTGCTTCACGATGAGCTAAAAGGCATTCTTTACAAAGAAAAAAACAGACTTACAAAACAACATTGGAAGTCTGACAAGCCAGAAGAAAGTATTTTTTGGAGTGAAATAAAGAAAAAAATACTTGAAACAGATAAAATAGAAAACGAAGAAGAAAAGTATAAAAAGGATAAAAAATTAATGCACAAAATTTTGAAGCATTATGCACATGAAATTGTTGCAAATTTTGATCCTAAGACACATAAAATTACCCGTAAAATATTGCCTTGGGTTTTTTCAAGACTTATGAATGCTTCTCCAGGTAATAGATTACGTTTTTTGTGGGCTTCGAGAAAAACCATTTATGAAAAATTAAAAATTACTGGTCCAATAGAGCAAATTAGAGAACTATCTAAAAAAGGAACTGTAATAGTTGTACCTACACATTTTAGTAATTTAGACTCTCCAACTATCGGTTTTGTTTTAGACTCTATAGGTTTACCTGCTTTTACCTATGGCGCTGGAATAAATTTATTTACCGTAAAATTTATTTCTAAATGGATGAATGACCTTGGCGCATACAAATTGGACAGGCGAAAAAAGAATATTCCTTATCTAGAATTATTGAAATCTTATTCGGCAGTAGCAATTCAAAGAGGTGCTCATTCATTATTTTTTCCTGGTGGTACAAGATCTAAATCTGGAGCATTAGAAGATAAATTAAAATTAGGTTTATTGGGTACAGCCATAGAAGCACAAAGAGAAAACCTTCAAAAATATACTGAAGAGTCTGCTAAAAAAGTATTTATTGTTCCAGTAGTGTTAAACTATCATTTTGTAATGGAGGCAGAAAGTTTAGTAAACCAACATTTATCTATAATGGGTAAAGAACAGTTTATTTATAGCAAAAATAATTTATCAACTTCATTTAAAGTAATAAAATTATTTTTTAAATTTCTTACTGCTACACCTGGAATGACAGTTTCATTTGCCGAACCTATGGATGTTTTAGGCAACGAAGTAGACAATGATGGAAATAGCATTAATTCTGTAGGTCAAAAAGTTTCAATAAAAGATTATTTTTTATTAAATGAAGAATTAAATGAAGACAAACAAAGAGAATCTGTGTATACAAGGCGTCTGGCAGATAAAATTGCAGTAAAATTTCATTCTTCAAATACCGTTTTATCAAGCCATTTATTAGCTTTTGCAGCATTTGAAATTGTAAAAAATCAGAATAAAATGCTCGATATTTATGAGCTTTTAAGAGTTCCAGAAGATGAAATAAGTATTAGTAAAAATGACTTGAAAGAAGCTATAGAAAAAATAAAATTAAAATTGTTAGAATTAGAATCTGATAAAAAAATTAAACTTTCGAAGCAAATAAATGACAATACCGATAGTATAATAAAACACGGTTTGAAAAATCTTGGTGTATATCATTCTAAATTACCGCTTATAAAAAAAGATAAACATACAATAACAACACAAAATATAAAATTGCTTTACTTTTACCACAATAGATTAGAAGGCTATAAATTAGATAAACTATTTGCATAAAATGACTAAACTACAAGAAACTTATGGAGTAATTGGTGCGGGAAGCTTTGGTACAGCCGTTGCTAACCTGCTAGCAGAAAATGGTCGTGTTTTGTTATATGCACGTAGCAAAAAAGCTATAGAAAACATAAAAAACAATACACACAGAAATCAAGATATTCATGAAAATATTGAAGTTACTAACGATATTGAATCTTTTTGCAAACAATGTAATTTAATTTTTCCAGTTATACCTTCAGACAGTTTTAGATACATGCTCGATGATTTTAAACCATATTTAAAAGCTAGTCATATACTTATACACGCTACAAAAGGACTACATGTAGAACATAATCTTGGAGAAGACGTAGTATTAAAAAAAGAAAGTGTATATACAATGTCTGAACTTATACTAAAAAATACAGGCGTAGTAAGAGTTGGCTGCATGGCAGGACCAAATTTAGCCTCAGAACTAGCACTAAAACAACCTGCTGCAACAGTAATTGCAAGCCAATTTAATGAAGTAATAGATGAAGGGCAAAAAGCACTAAAAAGTACCAGATTAAGAGTATATGGTTCTAATGAATTAAGAGGCGTAGAACTGGCTGGTGTTTTAAAAAATTATGTTGCTATATCTGCTGGAATAATTGCAGGTATTGGCTATGGCGAAAATTCAAAAGCAATGCTTATTACTAGAGGAATGGCAGAATCTATATACATAGCAAAAGCACTAGGTTATAACGAAAAAGCCTTTCTTGGAATAGCAGGCGTTGGCGATTTAATAGCCACTTGTAACAGTCCAAAAAGTAGAAACAATACCGTAGGAAGATATTTAGCCGAAGGAAAAACACTTGCCGAAATTAAAGAAAATATGAGTGAAGTGGCAGAAGGTGTTAAAACTGTTCAAATTATTCATTCTTTAAAAAATTATGGTTTTAAATCTCCTATAGCCGATATACTTTATAGAATAATTTTTAATGATTTATCTGTTGAAAATGCTTTAGAGTTTTTAATGCGATTTCCTACATCTGAAGATGCAGATTATATTTCGTAATCTAAGAGTCAAAAATGAGAAAAACTATAAAAATACTATCATTAACAGTATTACTATGCTCCTTTCTTAACTTAGTAGCTCAAGATAGCAAGCCAACGAACATAAGGTATTTGGCTCTTGGCGACTCATATACTATAGGTCAAAGTGTAGAAAAAGATAAAAAATGGCCAGTTCAACTAAAAGACACATTACTAAAAGAAAATTTCGATTTTGAAACTTTGAAAGTGATTGCAAAAACTGGCTGGACTACAACAAATTTACTTTCAGCTTTAGAAAAAGAAGATGTTTCAAACTACAATTTAGTATCACTTTTAATTGGAGTAAATAATCAATTTCAAGGTTTAAGTTTTGGTAAATTTAAAACTGAATTTGATGAATTATTAGAACTAAGTATCGAAATTGCAAAAAATAAAAAACATGTATTTGTAGTTTCTATTCCAGATTATGGTGTAACACCTTTTGGAAGTAATGATAACAAAAAAATAAAAGCAGAAATAGATGAATATAACACTTACATAAAATCGAAATGTAACAGCCTAAGCATTCCATTTATAAATATTACAGAAAAATCTAGAACATTAGGAAGTAAAAATAATGCATTAGCAAAGGATAATTTACACCCTAGTGAAAATCAATATAAAGAATGGGTTAAAATTATTTATCCTGTTGTTAAAAATATTTTAGAACAATAGGTTCTGTTCCGTAAAAAACTACCCCATTGCACCAATAATACCACCCATAAGTGCCATTGCTAATACCCAATAAGAAACGCTAACAAAAATCCATTTAAAACCTTTTCCGTTTAAAAGTGCTGTTAATACCAAAACAGAAATAACACCATAAAAGAAAGAACTTTGTACACCATGTAATGCTCCGTGAGCAAAAGGATATTCTGTAATTTCTGCCGCAGATTCTTTTAGCATTTTTATAAAACCGTGCAAACCTATTATTTGATTCCATAAACCCATAGCTATAATAAAACTAAAAATATAAGCCAGAGGAAAGTACATAGCATTTGGCAATCTATGTTCATTTTTTTCTTGAGCCATATCTTCAAATATTATATTATTCCATACATAAGCTAATATTACTGCAGCCAATGCCGCAACTGCTATTGAAATCCATTTCATTTCCATAATAAAGTTTTTTTTGATTAAATTTAATGCAATATAGTTTGTAAATAATTATTGATAATATACTTTAATCAAATTTTATTAACACTAGATTATTAATATTTGATTACCAACAAGTTAAAGCACTTTACATAACATTGACTTTAGTTTGCACTTAATAAAAATTAAGCGTAAACCAATTCCCCACCCAAATATGTTCTAAGTACTTTTGTATCGATAATATTATCAATATCAACTGTCATAATATCTTGATCTAAAACAATAAAATCTGCAAGTTTCCCTACTTCAATACTTCCTTTTTGCTTTTCTTCAAAAGCGGCATAAGCTCCCCAAATTGTCATTCCTTTTATAGTTTGTTTTCTAGTAAGTGCATTTTTTATTTGAAAACCGTTTTTTGGAAAACCATTAGCATCTTTTCTTGCTACGGCAGCATAAAATGTTTTAAATGGATTGACATCTTCAATCGGAAAATCTGTTCCTAAAGGCAATACGCCATGTAAATCAAGCAAATCTTTATACGCATAAGCGCCTGTCATTCTTTGACTTCCAATTAGTTTTTCTACCCAATACATATCAGATGTGGCATGTGTAGGCTGTACAGATGGCAGTATAGTTTTATAGTAATGCAAATCTTTTACATCTACTATTTGTGCGTGTTCAACTCGCCACCTTCGCTCCTTATTAATCTCTAATTTTTCTACAAAAGTCTTTAAAACAACTTCGTTTGCAGCATCGCCTATGGCGTGTACATTCAATTGAAAATCTGAATCTTTTATTCTTTTTCCAAATTTAAATAAAGTTTCTTTTGAAGTAACATAAATTCCTTTTTTACCTTCATTGTTTAAATATGCTTCTTTCATTCTGGCACCTTTAGAACCCAAAGCACCATCCATATAAATTTTAAAAGCTCCAATATTTAAACTTTGCGTTTTTATTTTACTTCTATTTAAGTAATAGTCCAAAGAAGAATCTGTAGCATAAACCATTGCATAAATTCGCATTATTAACTCATTGTTTGTTTGCATTTCTTCCATGAGTTCCAAAACATCTTGTTTTAAATCTGCATCGTGAACGCTAGTTAAACCATAAGAAAAACATTTTTCTTGTGCTTCTATTAAGGCTTTTTTAAGCAATTTTTTACTTGGTTTTGGCATGATTTCATACACCAAATTCATAGCATTATCTAATAATATTCCTGTAAGTTTGCCATTTTCTTTAAGAATATCGCCACCATTAATAGTTGTAGAAATTGTAATTTTAGCTAAATCTAATGCGCATTGATTTGCCAGCATTGCGTGTCCATCTATCCTATTTATAGCAACTGGTATATTTGGAAAAATTTTATCAAGCTTAGCTTTATTCGGAAATTGTTTTAGTTCCCAGTTATTTTGATTCCAGCCTCTACCAGTAATAAAATTAGGTTTATTTTTATCATAAAATACTTGCAAAACATCTAAAACTTCTTGATAAGATTTTGTTGAAACTAAATTTGCTTGTTGCAAAGTCATTCCCAATCCATAAAAATGACAATGAGCATCTATAAATCCTGGAAAAACTGCCTTTCCTTTTAGGTCTATTATTTCTTTTGCATTATAATTTTCTAAAATAAACTTTGTATTTCCTACATCAATAAATTTTCCATTTTTAACAGCAAAACTTTCTTCTACATCAAAATTTGTATTAATAGTATAAACCTTTGCATTACAAACTATTAAATCTACTTGTTGTTTCATTTATTTACAATTTAACAGCTGCTTTTGGACATCTTCAGTAGTAATCACAGCAATATCGTTGCCCCAAGATTGATTTATGTAATTGATGATATTATAAATTTGGACATCATTTAAGTTTTTACCGTCCATGGCTTGGTTGTAAGTTTTACCATTTACAACAAGATTTCCTGAAATACCATTTTTAATAATGCAAGCAAATTTATCTTGGTTTTCTAAAAGCCAATCTGCATTTGCTAGTGGCGGAATAAGATCTTTGAGACCTTCACCATTTACACCATGGCAAGAAGCACAATGTTTTTCATAGCTCTGCTGAGCAGGATCTGACGAAATACTTGAAAGTATTTTTGATATTACAAAAAAACCAATCAAAATAGCAAAAGCTACTAATATTGTTTTTTTCATTCCTTTTTTATCTTGAATTTCGTTTTCCATTATTCTTCTTTCAATAATAATTTAATATCTGTAATTAATCTATCTACAGACTCATCATCTAAGCCATTATAAAAACCTCTAACAAACTGATTTTCATCTACTAATATAAATTGCCCGCCGTGTTCAAAACCGCCAGAAACCGTAGAATCTTCATAAGCAATTACCATATAAGTATCTGCCATTTTAGAAATTTCTTCTTTTGGTGCACGTACAAAATGCCAAGTTTCAGCATTTTTAATCCCAACTTTGTTTGCATAAGTATTTAATTTCTCAACAGAATCTCTTTTTGGATCTACAGAATGAGAAATAAAATTTACATCTTCTTTGTAAATATCATAAATCTTGAGCATATTACGTGTCATTTTTGGGCAAATTCCAGGGCAAGATGTAAAGAAAAAGTCTGCAACAAAAGCTTTTCCCATAAATGTTTCATTGTTTACCTTAGTTCCCATTTGGTTTGTAAACTCAAAATTTGGTAAAGGATTGAAAATAGTATCCAAACCCAAAGGAGAGTTTACAACAGACATTCCATAAAAAGGTAATTCTTTAGGCTTTTCAGTACAAGAAAATAAAAAAATGATACTTAAAATAAATAAAATGCTTTTCATAATGTAAAGATAAAGGCTCTGATTTTAAAAACATTTATTTTCTAGAATTTATCTTATCCAAACCAATTTTCGAAAAGTAAAAAACTTAGTTTTCAAAAAAGTTTATTAATTACAAATGATTCATTTTTTTACAAGTGCTAAACTGCTTTTCTTATCTATTTTTCCAGAATGTAAAAACTTAAATTTTGGGAGAAAAAAAATTTGTTTTGGCAATTCATATTTATCTAAAATCGTTTTCAAATCTTCTTTTGAAATTATTCGATTTTTGCTATTAACAATGAGTACAATTTCATTGTTCAACTTTTCATTTGGTAAAGAACTTATAAAAAAAGGAACTGATATTAAAGAGCTAATTTTTTGTTCTAAAACTTCTGGTAAAAACTTAAATCCACCACTTTCAATAGCATTATCTTTTCTACCAAGCCATTCAAAAGTTTTATGGTTTTTTAAGTTTATAATATCCTTTGTTTCTAGTTTTTCAATACCTAAATATTTTGCTTCAATAACCAAACAATCATCTTCATTTTTAGTGAAAAAAACATTTTCTAAAGCGTTGTAATTATTGTTCTCTCCTATTTTATTTAATGCTATATGACTAATAGTTTCGGTCATTCCAAAAGTGCTAAAAGCATTTAAACCAGCAATTTCAATTTTGTTTTTTAATGAATTGTTTACAACACCGCCACCTATAATTAGAGTCTTTATGTATTGCCACTTTTCAATATTATTTTCAAAAGTACTTAATACTTGCAGCGGAACCATTGCTGCAAAATCTATATCAATTTTAATCTTTTCTAAAGGCTGCGAATTTGGTTTTTGAACATACAAATCTAAATCGAAAACCAGACTTCTTATAAACATCATTTTAGCTCCAATACTAGAAATAGGTAGACAAAGCAGTGCCGTATTTCCTTTTTGTAAATTAAAAAACTTACACGTTGCTTCTGCACTAGCTATGCAATATTTTTTTTTATGAAAAATCGTTTTTGGTTTTCCAGTAGAACCAGAAGTTTTTGTTTTTATAAAATCTTTTTCATTGAACCATTCTGCTACAAAAGACCAAAATTCAAATTCCCAAATTTCTAAATTCTTTTCAGAAAGTTTTTGTGCAGAAACAAAAGCAATTTCTCGAAAAGAAAATGAATTATTGTTTATAAAAATCACAGTTATAAATTATAGTTAAGCTTCCAAAAAAAATCTATTTCTGTGCAGTTTTCACCAAGAAAATAGCAACGATAGAAAAAATAATATTTGGCATCCATGTTCCTAAAAAAGGACTCAAATCTGCATTTGTAGTAAATGTTGTAGAAAATTTCATTGTAACTTCAAACAAAGCTCCAATAATTATTGCTGCTACTAAATGCACGCCCATTCCGCCTCTCATTTTTCTAGAAGCAATACTAAAACCCATTAATGTTAAAATGTAAATGCTAAATACTGAAGATGTTCTTCTAAACTTTTCTAATTCGAAATAATCCAAACCTTCCACTCCAGCATTTTTTAATTCTATTATATATTCCTGTAATTCGGGTGTTGTCATTTGATCTTTAAAGTAAATTTTCTGTTCAAGATCATCTGGTAAAATATCTAATTCTATAGCCATTCTTTTACCTCTAATTACAATTTCGCTTTCATCTTCAAACTTTCGCATCAAATACTTTTCTAGCATCCAGCCTTTATTATCTTCTACCCAAATTAATTTGTCTGCTAAAATTTTTTTCTGTAATTTATTATCTCCATAATATTCAATAGAAACACGGTTTCCAACAGAGTCTTTTATATGATAATTTGATAAATATATAAATGAAGTGTCATTTAATTTTCTATGTATTCCAAGTGCATATCTAGGATTCCAACTGGTAAGTTGTTCTTTTTCAAAGGCAATTCTTGTTTTATTTAGTTCTGGAATAAAATAATTGTTTCCAAAAAACATAATTACTGCCAACACAGAAGCGGCAATAAAATAAGGAAACATTAATCTATAAAAACTAACGCCACCAGAAGTCATGGCTATAATTTCTGACCTAGAAGCCAATGTAGATGTAAAAAATACAACAGCTACCAATATAAAATATGCGCCCAATAAAGTAGCAATATGTGGAATAAAAGTAGCATAATAAATAGATGTTATTTCCCAAATAGATGCATCACTTGCTATAAATGAGTCTATTTTTTCTGTAATGTCTATAACTATAGAAATTACGACCAAAAGCATAAGTATAAAGAAAAAAGTTCCAAGGAATTTTTTAATAATATATATGTCTAATTTTTTCATTGCAGTACAAAAATGGCATTTTTAAAACTAAAAATATGTGTTTTAATAAAAATTAAGCTTTATATCAAAAAACATTAAAAGATATTCACTTTTTTATTACAAACGTTGCGTTATTGTTTTTAGTGTAATTTTTTTCCACTCATAAAAAGTTCCAGCTATAATTTGTTTACGTGCTTCTTTTACCAACCACATATAAAAACTTAAATTATTTATTGAAGCTATTTGTCCACCAAGTCTTTCTTTAGAAGCAAAAAGATGCCTTAAATATGCTTTTGTATGAAACCTACAGACATGAGCATCAGAAAACTCATCAATAACAGAAAAATCGTCTTCCCACTTTTTATTTTTTATATTAATGATTCCTTGTTTCGTAAAAAGCATTCCATTTCTTCCATTTCTGGTTGGCATTACACAGTCAAACATATCTATACCAAGTGCAATGTTTTCTAAAATATTTGCAGGAGTTCCTACACCCATCAAATATCTTGGTTTGTCTTCTGGCAAAATTTCGCAAACTACTTCTGTCATAGCATACATTTCTTCTGCTGGTTCGCCTACCGAAAGTCCTCCAATTGCATTTCCTTTTTGGTTTGTTCCTGCTATATATTCTGCACTCTGCTTACGCAAATCTACATAAGTACTTCCTTGTACTATTGGAAAAAGTGTTTGGTTGTAGCCGTAAAGTGGTTCTGTTTCATCAAATCTTTTTATACATCTTTCTAACCAACGGTGTGTCATATGCATTGAATTTCTTGCATAGTTTTTTTCGCAAGGATATGGCGTACACTCATCAAAAGCCATAATAATATCTGCTCCTATTCTTCTTTGGGTATCCATTACATTTTCTGGCGTAAACAAATGCCTAGAACCATCTATATGCGATTGAAACTTTACACCTTCTTCTTTAATTTTTCTTCTTCCAGAAAGTGAATAAACCTGATAACCACCACTATCTGTAAGCATTGGCTTATTCCAACCAATAAATTTATGCAAACCGCCTGCTTTTTCTAAAATATCCAAACCTGGTTTCAAAAAAAGATGATAAGTATTACCCAATATTATTTGAGCATTAATTTCTTCTTCCAATTCTTTAAAATGTATAGCTTTTACACTTCCAATGGTACCAACTGGCATAAAAATAGGTGTTTCTATCTCTCCGTGATCAGTTTTTAATGTTCCTGCTCTTGCTTTTGAAAACTTATCTTTACCTTGCAACTTAAATTCCATGCCTTGATTTTAACTATTCTTACTTTATTAATTCTAATTGGGCTGCTAAGTTATTACATTATTTTTAGCCGAATAAAAATATCTTCTTTTAAAAACTCAGAAACTCAATTTAACAAAGCTATTTCTGTAGTTATATGTGCAAAAAATGAAGCAGAAAATATTGAAAAAAATGCTATTTTTTGGCTTACACAAGAATATACCGACTATGAAGTTATACTTGTCAATGATCAATCTACAGATAATTCGGCTCAAGTATTAAAAGTATTACAAGAAGCGTATAATAATTTAAAAGTAATAAATATACCTCATAAAACAAAAAAGAATTTAAAAGGAAAAAGGCACGCACTTTGGGAAGGAATTAAAGCTGCAAAAAATGAGTATTTGTTGTTTACAGATGCTGATACTGTTCCTCATTCCAGGCTTTGGATAAAAGAAATGACAAAGGCTTTTAAGGATAAAAACATTGAAATAATCTTAGGATTTAGTCCATATTTAACAGAGCATAAATTTGTAAATCGTTTAATTCAATTTGATACATTTGTAACTGCACTACAGTATTTTGGTTTTGCAGAAATAGGTTTAGCATATATGAGCGTAGGTAGAAATGTGGCATATAAAAAGAGTATTTTTTCAGAAAAAATATTTTTGAAGAGCAATAAAAGTATTAGTGGCGATGATGATTTAGTTTTTCAACTTTTAGCCAAAAAAAAAAATGTAGCATATCAGCTTAACAAACAAAGTTTTGCTTATAGTAAGCCAGAAAAAAACTTAAAAAATTGGATAAAACAAAAATCAAGGCACACTTCGGCTGGAAAATTCTATCCAATCAAAATAAAAATTCTTTTAGGCGTTTTCATAATCCTAAATATTTTTTTTACAGGATTATTTTTTTTTAATCTCATAAATAATTTTATTTTATTCTTAGTAATGATTCTCTTCAAAATATTAGTATTCAATACCTTACTTCAAAAAAATAGACTTTCAGAAAGTAAAAACATTGTAAATAATAGCATTCTATTATTCATAGAACTTGTTTACTGGATATTTTATATTATTTTTGTCTTAAAGCCCCCAAATAGAGTTATAAATGACCCAAAAAGCAAAAAAAATTAGTGATAAAGAATTAATTCTTAGAATTAAGACAAATTCTGATCAAAAAGCTTACGCCATACTTTTAAATAGGTATAAAAACTCGCTCATGTTTACAGTTTTAAAAATGATAAACAATAGAGATGATGCAGAAGATATTACTATGCAAGCATTTACAAAGGCTTTCAAAAATTTAGAATCTTATAACGATCAGTATGCTTTTAGCACTTGGTTATTCAAAATAGCTTCAAATGCTTCAATAGATTTTTTAAGAAAAAGAAAATTAAAAACAACTTCGCTAGATAATACTTTGAATAATGAAGATAGCAACAGTACTACATTTTCTCAAAATATTTTAGATCCAGAATTAGATCCTGAAGAAAAATATGTGTTAAAACAAAGAAATAGATTGATGCAAGAAGTTGTAGAATCTATGAATCCGAAATATAAAGATTTAATAAAAATGCGTTTTTTTGAAGAATTAAAATATGAGGAAATAGCTGAAAGATTAAATATTCCTTTGGGAACAGTTAAAGTACGTTTATCAAGAGCAAAAGGGCTATTAACACAAATTTTACAAGAACATA
The DNA here is from genome assembly GCA_937139485.1 of uncultured Bacteroidota bacterium. Taxonomy (GTDB): domain Bacteria; phylum Bacteroidota; class Bacteroidia; order Chitinophagales; family UBA8649; genus CAKZQD01. Next base: position 18,644 of record CAKZQD010000144.1, read on the forward strand.
AAGACAAATTTTAATGGAATTATTACTGAAGCACTTTCCAAACTTAAAGCCAAAACAAGTTAAGCAGTTCGAACTTATGATTTCTCTTTATGAAGAATGGAATCAAAAAGTAAACGTAATTTCTAGGAAAGATACAGAACATATACTAGAAAAACATATATTACATTCATTAGCATTGGCAAAATATAAACATTTTAAAAATGGAAGCTGGACACTTGACTTAGGTACCGGTGGAGGATTTCCTGGCTTGCCTCTTGCTATTATGTTTCCAAAAGCAAATTTTCATTTAGTAGATTCTATTGGAAAAAAAATAATGGTTGTAAATGAAATTGCTGAAACTTTAGGTTTAAAAAACGTAAAAGTTGAAAAAGAACGTGTAGAAAACTTAGAAGGAAGTTATCATTACATAGTTTCTAGAGCAGTAGCAAAAACGACTCAACTACTAGAATGGACAAAACACCTTGCATTAAGAAATAATACAGAATATTTATTTTTAAAAGGTGGTGATTTAACCGAAGAATTAAAACCATTAGGATTTAAAGCATCTATTCAAAACATTTCTCAGTATTATAAAACTGAATTTTACGAAACAAAAAAAATTGTTTGGATTAAGCATTAGTTTAAAAGATAACTTATAAATATATCTTCTACATCATTACTTTGTAGAAAGGAATCTAGGTTGTAATTATATCGTTTGAAATTCCTGCCTGCGCAGGAATAACGGCATTTGAATTTTAAAACAATGTTGTTTTCTATAAAGGTATATAAACACTATATTCTGAAATATTATAACCGCCCCAAATACCTAAACCACCTTCTATATTAGATTGTGGCTTTGTAGGAGAAGAAAATGGAGAAGCTCCACCATCATTTTCAACAGAATATAAAAAATCATAAGTTGCTCTATCTATATTCATCCAAATAAGACTTGCTGTATCTCCTTTCAAAAAGTTTCCTCTTGCACCAAAAGGTATATCATCATCATCATTAGAATTGTACAATAAAGGTAAACTCAAATTTGTACTTCCTGCAAAAGCTGCATCAGAATAAACTGAACCACCTATACCTCCAAAAAAATAATCTTCGTCTTGTTTCTTAGAACCAAATTTGACATATTTTCCAAGATTTTGATTTGGAGGAAAAGTTAAATTAACCAACACCTTAGCATACCCAGGATATTCTTCATTGTATTCGTAAGACAATGAATCTATATAAAATCCCAAGGGAATTGTTGTAGATGAACTTAAAACTTTATTGTCTTGAGTTACAATATCTAAATTATAAGTTTTTCCTTCTTCACCAATAAAAGTTGTTCCACTCGGAACTAAGTATTTACAAGATTGTGGAATATCTGGATAATAAGATAATATTAAAGAATCTTGTTGAGCATCTGATAAGGAGTAATAAAAAGCTTCGATTACAGCTACGGGTGTACCAGCAGATTCTGCAAAAATTTCTTTATTACTTTCAAACAATTCATCTGCATTAATATCGCATTTTTCCACCAATTGTATTTGTGTTGCACCATTAGAAATTGAAACTGATGCATTATGTATATAAAGGTTTTCGATAGTATTGGCATCAATAGGATCATAATAAAATCCTGTTTTAGTCAAAATAATTTCTGGAGATTCTCCTTTTATTATTTTTCCTTCTACAACCAATTGTTCATCTAAAGGATCAGATTTAATATCAATTTCTTTTTGACAAGAAAAAGTAATTATTGCTGCAATTATTGTGATTGGTAAAATTTGTAAAAACTTTTTCATTTTATTAGTATTTAAAATTCCAAGAAATAGTTGGTAAAATTGGGAATAAAGAAACTTGTGTTGTAGTTACTTCAATTGGCTCTCCTGTAGCAACATCACCAGAAACATCATTAAAAATAAAGTAAGGATTTTTTCTATTATAAACGTTATAAATAGATAAACTTAAATCAGAATATTTATTTTTCTTATCTAGCATTACAAAAGTTACGCCTACATCCATTCTGTGATATGCTGGCATTCTATATGAATTTCTATCTCCATAAACTGGATTAAATTTACCATCAAGGAAATAGTAATTTACAGGAATAGTAGTATTTTGACCAGAACCATAAACAAAAGTTCCACTCAGTTTCCATTTTTTATGTGGTTTATACATCAACACAACAGATAAATCGTGCGTTTTATCATATTTGTGAGGAAAAACATTTCCATTATTTACTTCTTTAAAATCTCTTGTTGTTTTTGATAAAGTATAACTCACCCAAGCTGTTAGTTTTTCTAATTTTAACTTTACAAAAAATTCAGCTCCATAAGATTCTCCTGTTCCAAAAGTAAACTGATCCTCTAATTCTGCATTGTTAGCAGGTACTGGATTTTCTCCATATTCTATTTGATTCCATAACTTTTTATAATAGCCTTCTATACTAGTTTCGATTTTATTATCCCACCAGTTTTTGAAAAAACCACCTGTTACCTGTAGTCCAGTTTCAGGTTTTACAATATTTGATGAAGGCACCCAAATTTCGGTAGGCAAAGTTGTTGTAGATTGAGAAACCTTATGTATATACTGATTTATATAATTAAAGCCAGCCTTAAAAGATAAATCTTCTAGTATTTTAACTCTAATATTTACTCTTGGTTCTGCACCAAAATATGTTGCATAGTTTTCAAATGCTCCTTTTGTAACTGTAGAATCTATATTTCCTTCTGGTGTGTAATAATTTCTATCATAAGGTCCAGTATTTGAAAACATTGAAAAACGAACACCATAATTTATTTTCACTCTTGAGCCTATATCAGTTTCGTCTTGAATAAAAACACCTAATTCATGTCCATATTTTTTTTGTACATCAGAATCTAGTTCATCTGTACCAGTATCAAAAGTAGATATTCCTGGTGTAAATTCATGAAAAGTATAATCGTAACCAATTTTTACAACATGATTGTCATTTGGATAATAATCTAAAGATCCTTTTAAACCATAATTTGTGATTCCACTATTATATTTAAAACCAATTCCTTGAAACTTAGCTACAAGTTTTGAGTCATATTGATTAAAAACAAATGTGTTATTCATAAATAGTTTACCACTAAATAAATGGTTCCATCTAAAACTAGCTGTAGCATTTCCATAAGGTAAATCAACAGAGAAATTATCGCCAGATCCAAATGCAAAATAATCTCTTCCAAAATATCCACTAGCAAAAATTCTATCTTTTTTACCTATTTTCCAATTCAGTTTTGCATTAAAATCAAAAAAGGCTTTCGCAATTGCAAAAGCCTTTAGCTTAGAAAACAAAAACTGGAACCTCGTTACGCTGTTTAAGAAAGAGTTCCGCTTATCATTCTTCACTACCCTGAATTTTATATTGTGTAATGGTCGAATAAATACAAACGTCACAATAGATGGCAACGACTAAAGCACAGTTACCGATTACCCATTACCCAACATCAATAACACGTTTTAATCTCGCAAAAGTTTTCATGCTCTCATTTGCTTCAATAACTTCGTAATCTGGGTTATTTGCCTTCAGATAATAATTTCCTTGAGAATCTTTTTGAATCACCCGCAGTAGATATTGATTGTCACCGCTCTGATCTTGGATCTCTATAGCCATTGTATTGCCTGTTATAGAGCCGGCAGAAACCGGACTAACCAACTCTAAAAGTAATAACTGTCCATCCAAAATAGGCGATTTTCCACCATTCATTGAGTTACCAGATGCACGAGCTAAAAAGTGTTTTTGAGGGTCTACGTTATGTAGATCAACTTCCATCAACTCCAAATCATCATGGGTTCCCGTTTTAAAGTGGCCACAGGCAATCTTTAGATTAGGATAATAAGGCAGTTGAATAAGTTGCGCGGAAGATTGATCGCTTTCTAATACTGTCTCTGTATTTTTCCTTCTGTCTGCATATTTTGCTAACTGCAAATCCACTAACTCTTTAACTAAATCTCCTAATGCACTGATGTGATTCGGCTCAATTGGAAAGTTATTTTTAAAACGCCCATCTTCAACGACAAACCATGGAGTAGCATTTTTTCGGTTTCCCCCAATAAATGCATTGATAGGATTACTTTTCCAATACTGCAACCAAGCTGTCGACTCAACATCAAGCATCTGTTGTTTACTCGGTAAATCAGCGTCTCTAATCGAAGGGTAACGCGCCAAGACTTGACCACTTTTCGTTGCAAGATCTTGTAATGTTGGTGGAATTTGAAAACCGTCTAGTTCCAAAAATGCCTCTAACAGAATCGCTTTAAAGCTTTTCGTCATACTCATTTTTTGTATCGCATTCAGCAGGAACGTTTTATGTTCATGAGTCACAGCTTGAATGGCAGGTTCACTAATCTGCTCAGAGACTAATTCAAACCAACTTCCATGTTGCTTATTCACTTTGTTAAAATCGTA
>CAKZQD010000145.1 GCA_937139485.1 uncultured Bacteroidota bacterium
GAATTGAAAAATTCCAAAACAAATACGCAAGAAAAAAGAAATAATCTCTTTTTCTTCAAACTATATAAAAGTCCGAACAAAATTTTGTTCGGACTTTTTTCGTTTTCAAAACATTTAACTGCATAAGTAATCTGCGCAGAATAAACCTTTTAGGTTTTTATAACATTCAAAATAAAATAAACTTGCTTTTTATTAACTTCCTCAATAATAATAAGCAAAAAATTCTTACTTTCATTTTCTGTTTTAATAATAATATGATAATCAGTATTGAAACCACAATAAGACAAACTTGCTTTAATTTTATTTACTAAAATTACTTGTTTGATACTTTTTTTGTTGTTTTAGTTTAAAAAAAAATAAATGAGTAAGCAAACTATAGTTTTAGCAGATCATCGAAAAGACTGGTCTAATTTAAGACCTCTTACACTAACCAAACCATTAGCTTTTTTAAGAATTGGTATTTTAACTATTCAAGAAAAATGGAATTTCTATTTCGAAAATAGTGTAAAAATTAAAACTACAGAGCAATATTTAAAAAGCTTCAATACATTTGACCCAAACGAAAAAGGGCTTATATATATAAACCCAAGTGTATTGCCTAACGATGTTTTGGTAGAAAACATAAAAAAGCTTTCTGCTGGTGAAAGTTTATATAGCAACGGAACGCTAATAGCTTCAAAAATTGGAAATGAAGATGTGGTTTTTGAAAAAGCTATTCAATATAGCCATGAAATCATTAAAATTAACTTCCCTTGGGATTTATTTACTTTAAACGAAAAAGCAATAGAATTAGACTATAAACTTATTACCAAAAACAGAATTTCAGCACCTATTAGTAAAACAAATACTATAATTGGCTCTTCAGAAAATATTTTTTTAGAAAAAGATGCCAAAATTGAAGCAAGTATTTTAAATACAAATGGTGGTTTTATTTATTTAGCCAAAAATGCTGAAATAATGGAAGGCTCTGTTGTAAGGGGAAGTTTAGCAATGTGTGAAAGTGCGACACTAAAACTCAGCACTAAAATTTATGGCGCAACAACTATTGGTCCGCATAGTAAAGTTGGTGGCGAAGTAAACAACTCATTAATTCTAGGTTTTTCTAATAAAGGACACGATGGCTTTTTAGGAAACGCTGTAATTGGAGAATGGTGTAATTTGGGCGCAGACACCAACAATTCTAATCTTAAAAATAATTATGGAGAAGTAAAAGCATACAACTACGATAAAGAAGATTTTATAAAAACAGGCAAACAATTTCTTGGACTCATTATGGGCGACCATACAAAATGTGGTATAAACACAATGTTTAACACAGGAACAGTAGCAGGCGTTTTTGCAAATATTTTTGGTGGAAACTTTCCTCCAAAATACATTCCAAGTTATAGTTGGGGCGGTGCAGATGGTTTTACAACATACCATTTTGAAAAAGCTATGGAAGTAGCAGAAGCCGTAATGCAAAGAAGAAACAAAAAACTAAACGAAAACCAAATAAGTATTTTAAAACACTTATTTGAATATAAATAATATGTTTAATAAATTATACAAAAAATAAATTTCATCTAAGAAGGAATAATATTTTGTTTTTAATAATTAAATAAAATAAATAATGAGAGAAAAAATAGTAATTGGCAACTGGAAAATGAATACCAGCATTAGCGAAGCCAAACAATTAGTAGAAGAATTAAATAAGGCAAATAAAAACAATACAAAAACGGCTGTTTTAGTTCCTAGTTTATACATAAATGCTTTACAAAACTTAGCAAATAAGTCTATTCACATAGGAGCACAAAATGTTTCTTCTTTTGAAAAAGGTGCTTTTACAGGAGAAATTTCTGCTGCAATGCTAAATTCTATGCAAGTAGAATATGTGGCTATTGGTCATTCAGAAAGAAGAACAATTTTTAATGAAACGGACAATATTATTTCTGAAAAAATAAAAATTAGCTTAGAAAACAATTTAAAACCAATACTTTGCTGTGGTGAAGCTTTGGAAGTAAGAAAAGCAGGTGATTTTTTAGATTTTGTAGGCAAACAAATAGATTTTGTTTTAGAAAAAATTACTGCAAATGATATGAAAAACATCATTATTGCCTACGAACCCATTTGGGCAATTGGCACAGGTGAAACAGCTTCGGCAGCACAAGCACAAGAAGTACATATTTACATTAGAAATATTGTAAAAAAGCATTTTGGCAACGAAATTGCAGACAAAACTACTATACTGTATGGTGGAAGTGTAAAACCAAGCAATGCAGCAGAACTTTTTGCAGAACAAGATATAGACGGCGCACTAGTTGGCGGAGCATCTTTAAACGCACAATCTTTTATAGACATAATAAACGCAAACAATGGATAATTATAAAACGGTTACTTTTTGGAATTCTGCTGGTAAAGAAGAAATACTTGTAGCCATGCTAAGCGAAATAAATTTTGACTCATTTGAAGAAAAAGAAAATGAACTAATTGCATATATTATAGCAGAAAAACTAAACATTTCTGAACTAGATAACGTATTAGAGTCTATGCCATTGTTTGAAAATACAACTTATGAAATTGCAGATTTAGAAAATAAAAACTGGAATGAAGAATGGGAAAGTAATTTTAAAGCAATTACTATTGATGATTTATGTACAATAAGAGCTTCTTTTCATGAAAAATCTCAAAGTAAATACGATATAGAAATAGAGCCAAAAATGGCTTTTGGTACAGGACATCATGCCACTACAGAAATGATGATTTCTTTTATGCTGAAACTAGACTTTAAAAACAAAAAAGTGCTAGATTTTGGTTGTGGAACAGGAATTTTAGCCATTTTAGCAGAAATGCTTGGTGCAAAATCTATTTTCGCAAACGACATTGAGGAGCCTGCTTTTGAAAATGTAGCCGTAAATACCGCATTAAATAATTGCTCCAAAATTAGCAATAATCTTGGCGGTATAGAAGTTGTACCTACAGAAACTTATGATATTATTTTAGCCAATGTAAATACAGTAGCATTATCGCAAAATTTAGACTTATTGAAAGAAAAAATGCATAATAATAGTCTAATTATGCTTAGTGGAATTCTTATAGAACAAGTTGACACTATTTTAAACATTTGCAAAAAACTGGGATTAGAATTAATAGAAACCAAAGAGAAAGATAAATGGACTGCTTTACTTTTAAAAGCATAAAACAGAATAGAATGAAGAAAATATTTATCGCATTTAGTATATTATTATTGACAGTAAACGTCAATGCACAAAGAATAGATACTTTGGCTAGAGAAAAGGCTGTTTTTGTAAAATCATTAACAAAACTCATTGACGACACAAAAAGAAACGAGCTTAAAGAATTAACCAAAGACTTTAGCGATAAAGTAAAAAAAGGCGAGTTAGACGATGCGTTTATTCAAGATTTAAGAAAAATTACAAATAAAATGATTTTAATGAGAGCTAAAGCATACCCTCAATTATCTAGTGTTTTAGAAAATTTTATGCAAATGAGAGCACTAAATCTAGACCAAAGCAAATGGGACGAATGGCTAAGTGTTTTAAATAGATTTGTAGATGAGTCAAAAAGTGGCGAGTCTAAAAAAGTATTGGATTTTTTAGATTTTACCTATCCTTTGTATGAAAAGAATGCACTTTATTTTAGTAAAGCAAAGTCTTGGTATATGCTTACCGAAAAATTTAAACTAAAATATTATAAAGGAGAGCCAATAGTAGAAATGGAACTTGCAGAAATTATTGGAACTACAAAAGGCGATACGCTTACAATTCAAAATACATTAGGAAACTACAGCTACAAAGACAAAAAATGGTACGGTTTGCATGGTGCAACAGATTGGGTAAGAGCCGGAATACCTCAAAAAGAAGTTTTTTGCACCTTTGGAAAATACGAAATAGATGTCACTTCACAATCTTATACTGTAGATAGTGTAATGTTTACTTTTAAAAATTATTTTGATAAAGACATAAAAGGCTCACTAACAGATAAATTAATAGCAGACAATACACCCGAAAAAACTTATTTTCCAAAATTTACCGCTACAAGGGCAAATGTACCTATTCAGAAAATTGCCGAAAATGTAATTTATGATGGTGGTTTTACGCTTGCAGGCTCAAGAATTATTGGAGAAAGTACTTCTGGAGACTTTTCTACTTTATCTATTTACAAGCCAGGCACAAAAGAACTGGCTGCAAAAGCAAAATTTTATAACATAACTATAAATAAACCAGAAAAAGTTTCAGCTTCTAATGCTTCAATATCACTCTACTTTGCCAACGATTCTATTTTTCATCCAAGAATTAATGTTTATTTTAGTCTTGAAAACAATGCTTTAAAACTTGTAAAAGGTGAAGGCTCTTTAGCGGCTACAAAATTTTGGGACAGTTACCACAATATAGAATTTGAAGCAGATATTATAGAATGGGATTTAACCAAAGACTATATAGATATTAATACCGTAAGTACTTCTGGAATTAAAGCAGCAACTTATGAATCGAAAGATTTTTTTAACAAAAGCAAAATTGGTGAAATAAGAGGAAATGTAAGTTACGACCCACTTTCAATTTTAAACATTCACCAAGGTATCATGGGTGTAAATGAAATTATGGATCTAGAATTTGCTAAAAAATTATCTCCAAATCTAACAGTAAAGCAAGTTCAACCATTAATCTTTAATTTAATTTCTGAAGGTTTTATTTCTTGGGATCAAGAAAGCGGCGTTATAACCATCAAAGACAAAGTGAAGCATTATGTAATGTCTAACGCCAAGAAAAAAGATTACGACAATATAACTTTGGTTTCAAAAACAAAAAAACAAAACGGAAGGCTTAATTTAAAAAGTAATAATATTGAGATAGAAGGAGTAAATACCGTACCAATAAGTAAAATAACTACAACGCAGTTTTTTCCAGATAGTTTAAAACTTACATTAAAGAAAAACCGTGACATGAGTTTTGATGGATTTTTCTTTTGTGGAAGAATGGATTTCTTCGGAAAAAACAATGAATTTATCTATGATAATTTTACAATGAATATTCCAGAAGTTGACACCATGATAATTAATATTCCTGATGGAGACAAACTAGACAAAATGGGTAATCCTAGATTGAGACCACTAAATACGGTAATCGAAAATTTATCTGGAAAACTAGAAATTAATGATCCAGAAAATAAATCTGGTAGAATAGAGAAACAAGAATATCCAAAACTAACATCTACGTCAAACTCAAAAGTATTTTTTGACGGTGGTAATATAAGAGCAGGAACATATACAAGAGATAATTTTTATTACGATTTAAAACCATTTGCTTTAGATTCTTTATCTCATTTACAACCTGGAAATTTAAAATTTGAAGGAAAATTATATTCTGCCGATATTTTTCCTGCTATTACTCAATCTTTAAAAGTACAAGACGACCTTTCTCTTGGCTTTAATTTAGAATCACCAGAAAATGGTTTTGATATTTATAAAGGCAAAGCAAAATTTTATAGCGACATTACATTAAACGGAGAAGGACTGAGCGGAGAAGGAAAAATACAGTTCAAAACTATTAGCTTTGAATCCTCAAATATTCAGTTTTTTCCGGACTCATTACTTGCATTGACAGATACTTTAGGAGTTGAAAAATCAAAAGGAGCATACGAATCTCCTTGGGTAAGAAGTGCAAACAACGACATTAAATTCTACCCATATCAAGACAGTCTTTGGGCAAATTCTAGTGCTAAAAGTCCGTTTAGAATGTATGGCGAAGTAATGGATTTAGACGGAACATTTTCTATAACAGACAAAGGAATTACAGGAACAGGAACTGCAGATTGGGATGATGCCACACTTATTTCTGACCGATTTGTATTTGAAGCAGATGAAATGTTTGCAGACACTGCACAACTAATAATAAAAAGTTTAGATGGCGACAAAGTAACTTTTAACACACCAAATGTAAATGCAGCTGTAGATTTTATAAAATATACTGGTTACTTTAAATCAAATTTAGAAGACAATAGAACAGAATTTGGCTACAATCAGTATGAAACAAATTTGGATGAATTTTTCTGGGATATTAATGCAAAAAGATTAGAATTTAATGCAAAAGAAGGTAGTCCGGGAGCCCCTTTTAAATCTTTACACAAGGATCAAGATAGCTTATTATTTTTAGTAAAAAATGCTGATTTTAATTTACAAACTTCTATAATAGAAGCTCATGGAGTAGATGAAATTTTAGTAGCAGACTCTAGGGTCATTCCTTTTGAAGGCGAAGTTGTAATAAATCCAGAAGCAAAATTAAGTACATTAAAAAAAGCCATAATTGAAGCTAATGCAGAAACAAAAAAGCACATTATAGAAAATGCTATTATAGATATTACAGGCAAAAACAATCTTAGAGGATCTGGAAGTTATGTATATAATACTAAAGATACAGAAACACAATACATAGATTTTCCTACTATTAATGTAGCTAAAGCAGATTCTACAGTTATTACCAAAAAGAAGAAAAAACAAGAGGAATATACAATAATAACTGGAGATGGAGTTATAGAAAAAGCGGAAGATTTTATAATATATCCAGATGTTACATATTACGGCAATGTAAAAATGTTCTCTTCTTATGACAAATTAAAAATAAAAGGATTTACTAAAATAGATTTTAAGAGCGAATTTGTAAAGTCAGATTTTTATGAAATAGATTCAGAAGTAGATCCAGAAAATTTACAAATGGATGTATCTAAAGCTAAAGATCCAGGTGGAGCAATTGTTAGAACAGGAATATTTGTAAGTAAATCTGGTTTAAATCCTTTGTATACAGAAATATTAAATAATCAAATTGGACCATTAGACATCCCAATGATTGAAGTAAATGATATTTTATCGCACAACTATGATAAAAAGTCTTATACATTTGGTTTGGAAGAAAAAATAGTAAACCCAGACAAAATTATGCCTGGAAATATTTTAGAATTTACACCTTCTACTGGCGCAATACATGCAGAAGGGCTTTTAGATTTAGGAACACAATATGGCGTAATTAAAGAAAAAGTTGCAGGAACTATAGATGCTAATCTAAATGACAATATATACACCTTAAACACAAGTATTTCATTTCCATTTGCTTTCGATAAAGACCTGATTGAAAAGCTAGGCTTTTACTTTTTTGAAGATAATTTTGATTCAGAAGATGCTAATTATTCAGGAAAGAAAGTTCAAAAGCAGCTAGCAGAATTTTTTAAAGAAAAAGATTTAACAAAAGCACTTTCAGAAGCAGAAGTAAATGGCATATTTAACAAACCAAAATCATTTAAAGAAAATCTTCTTATTACAGATTTAGATTTGTACTACGACAATGATGTTAGAAGCTTTAAATCTAAAGGCAAATTCAATTTGTCTTTTATTGGCGAAAGAGCAATTCATAAAAGAATTTCTGGCTACATAGAACTTGGTCATAGAATGGGTTCTGATTATTATAGCATATATTTAAAAACTAGTTTAGGAGATTGGCTTTATATAAATTTTGATGGCGGAGCTACAAATATTCAAATTATTTCTTCTTATGAAGATGTAAATAGTTTTGTAGAAAGTTTGGATATAAAAAAACGTACTATAAAAGGAGAAGAAAAAGACCAGTTTATAGTTTATGAAATTGGTTCTGAAGCAAAAGCAAAAGGTTTTGCTAAAAAAATGAAACAATTTGCTGCGGAGTAAAATGATTTCAGTATTCAGTTTCAGTAAGCAGTAGAAAATAATAAATTAAAAAACCTCTTTTGCAATAGCAACTGTAGCCTCACTTCTACTCATGGTATAATAGTGTAAACAAGGTACATTGGCAGCCATCAATTCTTTAGATTGTTGTATTGCCCATTCTATTCCTACTTGTTTTACGGCTTTATTATCTTTACACTTTTCTACTTCTTTGCTTAAATCGTCTGGAATATCTATATGAAACATTGAAGGTAATACGTTTATATGCCTTTTTACAGTAAGTGGTTTCAATCCTGGAATAATAGGCACAGTTATTCCTGCGGCTCTACATTTATTTACAAATTCAAAATATTTTGCATTATCAAAAAACATTTGTGTTACTATATAGTCAGCACCAGCATCTACTTTTGCTTTTAAAAATCTTAAATCTGAATTCAAATTTGGTGCTTCAAAATGCTTTTCTGGGTAACCTGCTACACCAATACAAAAATCAGAATGCATTTCGTAAGCCGTTTCTTCATGGCAAAAAACACCATTATTCATTTTTTGAACCTGATCTACCAAATCAATAGCATAAACATTTCTATTTACCCTATCTTCTATATGATAATCAGATTTTCCCATTTCATCGCCTTTTAAAATCATTACATTTTCAAGACCTAAATAGTAAAGTGAAAACAAAGCATCTTCAGTTTCTTCTTTAGTGAAACCACCACAAATTAAATGTGGTACAGCATCTACTTTGTATTTATTTTGAATAGCTGCACAAATCCCTACCGTTCCGGGTCTTTTTCTAAGCGGCACTCTATTTATAGTACCATCAGCGTTTTTTTTGTATTGAATTTCTTCTCTATGATAAGTAACATCAATAAATGGTGGCTTAAATTCCATTAAAGGATCTAGAATATTAAATAAATCCTCAAGTTTTTTACCCTTTTGTGGTGGTAAAACTTCTAAAGAGAATAATGTTTTTTTTGCATTATTAATATGGTCAATTACTTTCATAAGCACAAAAATAATCCTCTAAGGCTCTAAAAGTTCTTAAAAATGCAATAAAACTGAAAAAAAACCTTAAAAAAGATATATTACAACTAGCTAAACTAAAAATAGACTTAAATTTAGTATCTTTGCAGCTTGTGCTGGAATTACATTTAAATTCCATTTTTAATTAAAATAAACCTATGAGTAAAAAGAGAGTTTTAGTAATTACCCAAGAAATGAAACCATATTTGGATTTAACAGATATTTCAAATATTGTTTCTAGTTTACCTCAAAAATTACAACAACAAAAATTAGAATTGAGAGTTTTAATGCCAAGATTTGGTGTTATAAATGAAAGAAGACATAGGCTACATGAGGTAGTTCGCCTTTCAGGAATAAATATTACTGTAAATGACGAAGATTATCCTCTAATAATTAAAGTAGCTACTTTACCTGGGGCAAGGCTTCAAGTTTATTTTTTAGATAGTGATGATTATTTTGATAGAAAACAAATTTTTCATGACAAAGACGGTAAAGAATTTGAAGACAATGCAGAAAGAATGATGTTTTTTGCTTTAAGTTCACTAGAAACGGTAAAGAAATTTGGATGGGCACCAGACGCTATACATTGCCATGGTTGGATGACAGGACTAGTACCTATGCTTTTAAAAACACAGTATAAAAACGAAGCCGTTTTTGAAAATTCTAAAGTAATATATTCTGCTTACCAAGAAGAAACTTTTGATAAAGCAATTGCACCAGATTTTCAAAAGTTTTTATTAGAAAACACTGAGGTTTCTGAAGAAGATGTTAAAATCTTTGGAGAAGGAACAGAAATAGATTTAAACCTTGGTGGTTTGCACTATGCAGATGCCATAACAATAGGTAGTGAAGAAATAGAAGACGAAGTAAAAGCTAAATTTGATTCTAATGAAAAACCTAAATTAGATTTCAATTCAGAAGGAGATATATTAATTCAATATGCCAACTTTGTTACAGAAACACTAACAGAACCAGAAGAAACAGAAGAAGAAGCTGAATAAATTTAAAATATACAATGAATAAATTTTTGGTATTATTAATAACTGTTGTTGCTTTTTTTTCGTGTAATAAAGATGCTACTTTAGTAGATGAAAATTTAAATAATGACTTACTTGATTTTGAAAAAGTTGATAGTTTCAAACTAAAAAGTTATACTATAAAAGACAATACTGCAAATGGTAAAAACCTTAGCAATGTACTTTTAGGAAGCATTAACGACCCAAGATTTGGCTCTTCAAAAGCATCTTTTTATTCTCAAATGAGTATAACACAAAATGCATTTGAATTAGGTTCAAACCCAGTTTTAGATTCTGTAGTTCTTATTTTAGACCAAGTAAAAACTTATGGAAGTTTGAATGCAAACTTTGATTTAGCCGTTTATAGGCTAAACCAAGAAATATTAAGTGATGAAACTTATGATAATAGTACGGTATTGAACCTTACTTCGCCGCCTCTAGCATCTTTAAGTAATTACAAATTTAGTTCTACAAATAAAGAAGTTAGAATAAGGCTAGACGATTCTTTTGGAAACGAGTTAATAAACCAATTTGAAACTACAGTAATGGAATCTTCCGATAATTTCAAAGCATTTTTTAATGGAATTTATGTAACTGCCGCATCAGTTTCTGGAGATGGAATTGTAAATTTTAATTTAATAACAGACAATTCTAGAATGGCACTATATTTTAGTAGCGATGTGCTTACAGATACCGTTTACAACTACGTAATAGAAAATACCGATATTAGTATAAACCAATATACAAAAAATAGTGCTGGTAGCGAAGCCCAAATAGAAGTTGATAATGGTACAGATAATGAAGAAATTTCATACATTTCTTCGATGTCTAATTTTAAAACAGCTTTAGAATTTCCTGACTTATCGGCTTTAAATAAAAACATTGTAAATAAAGCACAATTAACTATTTATCAGGCAGATTATGGAACATCTTTAAGCAACACTTTTCCAGAACCAGACCAATTATTTCTATTTCAAAACAATAATGATACAGGATTATTGTTTTTACCTGATTTCACAATAGGTGCAACATCTCTTTTTGGAGGCAGTAAAGAATTGGTAGAAATAAATGGACAAAACACATATAAATATACTTTTAACATAACAAAATATATTCAAAATCTAATTAATGGAACAGCAGATTCTGAAACATTATTTATAACAGACTTTTCAAATAACGAAGGCAATAGAATAAAAATTAATGGTGGAGCGCATCCAAGTTTACCCATAAAATTAGAATTGTTGTTTACAAAACAAAATTAAAAAAACCTAGCTTATGTGTGGAATAGTAGCATATATTGGAAAAAAAGAAGCATATCCAATAGTAATAAAAGGATTAGAAAGATTAGAATACAGAGGTTACGATAGTGCTGGAGTAGCTTTATTAAAAGAATCGAAAATAAATCTTTTTAAAGAAAAAGGTAAAGTACAAGACTTAAAAAACAAAGCCGCAAACGAAGATGTTTCTGGCACAAGCGGAATGGGGCATACTAGATGGGCCACACACGGCGAACCCAATATGGTAAACGCCCACCCTCACTTATCTGGCAATGGAAAAATAGCTTTAATTCACAATGGAATTATAGAAAACTATGCCGCATTAAAAACCACATTAGAAAGTAGAGGACACGTATTTCAATCAGATACAGATACTGAAGTTTTAGTTCATTTAATTGAAGAAATTCAGTCAAAAAACAATTTAGATTTAGCAGAAGCAGTTAGAATTTCTCTTGGAGAAGTTACAGGAGCCTATGCAATAGTAGTAATGTCTACAGATGAACCAGATATACTTGTAGGAGCAAGAAAAGGATCTCCAATGGTAGTAGGAATAGGTAAAGATGAGTTTTTTATGGCTTCAGATGCTACACCTATTATAGAGTACACAAAAAATGTAGTTTACCTAGAAGACGAAGAAATTGCAGTAATTAATAGAAAAGGGAAACTATCTATAAAAACTATTTCTAACGAAGATGTTGCACCAGCAATTCAAGAATTAAAAATGGAAATTGAAGCCTTAGAAAAAGGTGGATACGACCATTATATGCTTAAAGAAATATTTGAGCAGCCAAGATCTATCTACGATTCTATGAGAGGAAGAATAGATAGCACAAAAGGCGACATTCACATGGGCGGCTTAGAAGAATATAGAAATACTTTAATGAACGCTAAAAGAATTATTGTAGTAGCCTGTGGTACTTCTTGGCATGCAGCCTTGGTAGCTGAGTACTTGTTTGAAGATTTAGCAAGAATACCTACCGAAGTAGAATACGCTTCTGAGTTTAGGTATAGAAACCCAGTAATTTATGAAGACGATGTAGTTGTTGCTATATCGCAATCTGGAGAAACAGCAGACACACTTGCCGCTATTGAGTTAGCAAAACAAAAAGGCGCAACGGTTTTAGGCGTTTGTAATGTAGTAGGTTCTTCTATTCCAAGAGCCACACACGCAGGAGCTTATACACACGCAGGTCCAGAAATTGGTGTTGCTTCTACAAAAGCATTTACAGCACAAGTTACCGTATTGATACAAATGGCACTTTGGATTGCTTATAATAGAGGAGCAATAAACCAAGCGAAACTAACAAGATATTTAGTAGAATTAGAAGCCATTCCTGCTAAGGTAGAAAAAACATTGAAGTGTGCAGAATACGCTAAAGAATTGGCAAAAATGATTGCAAGTTCAGACAATGCTTTATATTTAGGAAGAGGATATAATTTCCCAATTGCACTAGAAGGCGCTTTAAAACTTAAAGAAATATCATATATACACGCAGAAGGTTATCCAGCAGCAGAAATGAAGCACGGACCTATTGCTTTAATAGATGAAAATATGCCTGTAATTGTATTGGCAACAAAAAATTCTCAATATGAAAAAACGGTTTCAAATATTCAGGAAGTAAAAGCAAGAAAAGGAAAAATATTTGCCATTGTAACTAAAGGTGACACCGAAGTAAAAGAAATGGCAGATTATTATATTCAAGTTCCAGATTGTCCAGAAGAATTATCTCCTTTAATTTCTTCTATACCACTTCAATTAATTTCTTACGAAGTAGCTTTATTGAGAGAATGTAATGTAGACCAACCTAGAAACTTGGCTAAGAGTGTTACTGTGGAGTAACGTTTTTTAATTTTATAAAAATTTAAAGACCATTCTAAATATTTAGAATGGTCTTTTTTTATGCCAAAACTTGTAAAAACTAAGATTAAACAATACCTTTTACTAAAGTTTAATTATTTTTGATTGACTTTAAAACCTAACTTATGAAATTATTAGAAAACAAAGTTGCTCTAATTACTGGAGCTTCTAGAGGAATTGGAAATGCTATAGCTAAAGTTTTTGCTGAGGCTGGTGCCAATATTGCTTTTACTTATTTATCTTCTGAAGAAAGAGCTAAAAAACTAGAAGATGAACTTTCAGCTATGGGAATAAAAGCAAAAGGCTACAAATCTAACGCTGCTTCTTTTGATGAAGCTCAGGAACTTTCTAAGCAAGTAAAAGAAGATTTTGGAGCTATTCACGTTTTGGTAAACAATGCTGGAATTACTAGAGACAATCTTTTAATGCGTCTGAGTGAAGACGATTGGGATAATGTTGTAAATACTAATTTGAAATCTATTTTCAACTTAACAAAACCTGTTTCTATGGTAATGTTGAGACAAAAAGAAGGTTCTATTATAAACCTTACTTCTATAGTGGGAATGATAGGACAAGCTGGGCAAAGTAACTATTCTGCTTCAAAAGCAGGAATTATTGGTTTTACTAAATCTGTAGCAGACGAATTGGGTTCTAGAAATATAAGAAGTAACGCCATTGCACCAGGTTTTATAAAAACTGAAATGACAGACGAACTCGCAGACGATTTAAAGAAAACTTATTTGGCTGGAATACCTTTGAAAAGATTTGCAGAACCAGAAGAAGTTGCTAAAGCAGCTTTATTTCTTGCATCAGATTTATCGTCTTATGTAAATGGGCAAACTTTGAGTGTTTGTGGTGGATTGAATAGGTAGTGGCAAGTAACGCAAGTTGCAAGTTGCGGGTTGCAGGTTTTTCTGGACTTGAAATAATCGAATACGGCATAGTCGATGCCCGAAGGCAGCGCCTGGGCATTCACGGCCGCCCAATAGTGGCGATAGTAGACTGTGGCGATCTGCTCGTCGGAAATCGCTTGCAGATCGGCCTTGGTGCCATCCGCTTTCACATAGCGCCGGAAGGTCTGTAGCGTGACGCCTTTCATCGTTGCGCCACCAGGATCGTCTGGATGATCAGACCATCCACCCTCGTGCTTAAGGACGAGCGGAAGCGCCCGCGCGAAATTGCGGTCCATATCGTTTCCTTTCTGATGATGAGCCCATGGGAAAGCGCCGCGCCGGTGGGCACGGTCTCGCAAGGGTTCTGAGTTGGGTTGAGGTGACTATCGGCCGAACACGCGCCCGGCGCCGTGATCCTGAATTACGGTGCGCAACAGAATGTCATTCGCAATCAGCGCGGGAGGTCTGCCATTTGGTCCCGTGGCGGACCTGACCCGGAC
The DNA here is from genome assembly GCA_937139485.1 of uncultured Bacteroidota bacterium. GTDB lineage: Bacteria > Bacteroidota > Bacteroidia > Chitinophagales > UBA8649 > CAKZQD01. The sequence continues at coordinate 14,255 of CAKZQD010000145.1, forward strand.
CGCCCGGCCGGCGCTCACGAGCCGTCCTCCGAAGCGTCGGCCGACCTACGTCATCGCACCAGTGCCGCGGTCAGTCTAAGAACCTACCTTTGGTTGCCAGCGAGCGAGCTTTCTCCCCTTGAGCGCCCCAAGCCTTAAGGTGTGAACCCCAACAATTCGCTCGCTGGCGCTCACGGCCACCATTTGTCATCAGTGAAATCTGCGGGGATCAGGTCGGCGTCCTTCAATGCCCGGGCGGCGAAGATATGCGCCTGCTTGTGCGCCATAGCCGCTTGCCCGAAGGCATAAAC
>CAKZQD010000146.1 GCA_937139485.1 uncultured Bacteroidota bacterium
CATTATTTGTTTGTGTTTTCCAAAATACCTCGTCATAATTATCCCAAGACGCTAAGGCATAGCGCCCTTGATCGGCTAGTTTAAGAATTCCTGCAAAAGCATCAACAGCCATATCACATAGCTCTGTGTCGTATTGATAGGTATTTATATTACTACCATTATTTGCAAACATTAAAGGACTTGCTGCCAACAGTAGATTCTTTCCTTGAAATGCATATGCTGTTCCTTTTGTAACCCTACCTTTATTCTCACCTAATGTTAATTGTCCATAAGCCTGATTATCCCAATCTACAGGTAGCAATTCAATAGCCCTTTTGTAATCTTCATTAGCTCTTTTGAGTTTTTAAATATTCTATTTTCTTTTCTGCAACTTTCATAGCAAGTAATCCCAAGTCTTCGTCTTGCACTTCATAGACAAGTTTATCGCTAAGCCAAGCTATTACAACTTCATTTTTTTTGTCTTCATAAAATTCTGAAAGTGCTTTGACTTGTTCTTTTGTTGGCATTCGGTCATTTCGCTCAATTTTACTAAGAAGAGTTGGGTCAAGCGATAATTCAGCTCCAACTTCTCTAAGTAGAAGTCCTTTAGACTCTCTTAATGCACGTAAAGTATCTCCAATATTTTTCATAAGTCTATTTTTGACTTGACAATATTTGGCGAATATAGGTGTTTTTTATGATTTAGATTATCGAGCTTTTGAAAAAGAACAGCTCTTTTGGTTTTTTTAGCGTTGGCTCGTGAGTAGACAAAAACCAAATGTGCTGTTTGTGCGGTGTTTTTTTTGTATAAAACATAATGTTCTTATAAATTGAATTTCAATTCATTTTATATTATGTCAAACAAAATTAAATAAAAATTTATTAAAAACTATAAATTTATAAAGTATTTTCCAACATTTTTATTAAAACTAAATCTTATTGAAAATTCAAGATACTTTTTAGTAATTTTTAGTGTTTTAGAATTTTTATTTACAAAAAGCAAGAGATTAAAACTAAGCCAAAAACTATGATAGACTAAAAAAAATTAAAATCCTAAATCAAAAATCCTAAATAAGTTTATCTTTGCCAACCAAAACCAAACTAGAATGCGTAAAATAAGATACAGAGAGGCATTGAGAGAAGCAATGAGTGAAGAAATGAGGAGAGACAAAATGGTCTACCTTATGGGCGAAGAAGTTGCAGAATATAATGGTGCTTACAAGGTTTCTCAAGGAATGTTAGACGAATTTGGCCCAAAAAGAATTATAGATACTCCAATTTCTGAGTTGGGTTTTTCTGCAGTTGGAGTTGGTTCTGCAACAAACGGATTAAGACCAATTATAGAGTTTATGACTTTCAATTTTGCTTTATTGGCAATAGATCAAATAGTAAACGGAGCGGCAAAAATGTATTCGCTATCTGGTGGACAATATAACTGCCCAATAGTTTTTAGAGGTGCTTCTGGTTCTGCAGGTCAGTTGGGTTGTACGCATTCACAAACTTTTGAAAACTGGTATGCAAACGTACCGGGTTTAAAAGTAATTTCACCTTCAAATCCTTATGATGCAAAAGGTTTGTTAAAAGCGGCAATAAGAGATAACGATCCTGTAATTTTTATGGAGTCTGAGCATATGTATTCTGACATAGGCGAAGTACCAGAGGAAGAATATATTATTGAAATAGGAAAGGCAGACATAAAAAGATCTGGTACTGATGTAACAATAGTTTCGTATAATAAAATGATGAAAGTAGCACTAGGAGCTGCAGAAGAATTAGCAAAAGACGGAATAAGTGCAGAAGTTGTAGATTTAAGAACAATAAGACCTTTAGACCATGAAACTATTGTAAAGTCTGTAAAGAAAACTAACAGACTAGTAGTAGTAGACGAATCTTGGCCTTATGGAGGTATTTCTTCAGAAGTTTGCTATCAGGTGCAGCAAAGAGCTTTTGATTATTTAGATGCACCTATACAAAGAGTTAATAGTGCCGATGCAAATATGCATTATGCTCCAAATTTGGTAGAAGCATTTTTACCATCTATAGAAAAAGTTATAAAAGCCTGTAAAGCAAGCTTGTATAGATAAAATTAATATTTGTGTGAAATGAAAGGGGTTTTTTGAATTTTCAAAAAGCCCCTTTTCTTTCACAGCAGAAAACTATATATAAATAGTATTGAAAAATGAATAAACACGATAATAGTAATTACTTTTTGAATGAATTGGGTTCGGTTGTTATTGGGGTTTTATTCTCATTTTCTTTAGTTTATTTTTTTGGATTAGAAATTTTAGGAATTTGGAAAAAACCTTCTTCATGCTTTTTTGAAATTTCTATTGTTGTTATACTTATATTAAAATGCATTTCTTTTATAGGCTGGTATTTAGCAATTCAAAAGTACAACCATACGCTACCTTTTGAAGGAATATTAATGTATGGCTATGCTATTACTATTGCTGCTAGTTTAATAATGCTTGATTATTTACTGTATCCTAGCTATAACTTGGCGACATTATATACTATTATAGTTCCATTTGGATGGTTCTTATCTTCAAAAAATGGGACAATTATAGCAGGTTTCTGGGCTGCTGTTTTAAGTTCTATTGTCTTTTTTATAAAAACAAGTCATATAAATTTCACCTTGTTTTTATCACACAGTATTGTAGCTTTAATTGTAATTTCTATGGTTTCTGTTTTGCTAATGTATTTTAAAATTAACAAGTATAAACTAAAAAAATCAAATAAACTTTTAAATCAAAAAATATTAGAAACCGAATTGAAAGCAAAGGAATTGGAGCAGTTTGTATATACCGTTTCACATGATTTGAAAGAACCTTTGAGATCTTTGTCTGTAATACTAGATATATTTAGTACAGGAAATAAAGACATCTTAAAAGATGATGACGTTGAATTGTTAGACTTGGTAAAAAAATCAACGCTAAGAATGGGAAACTCTATACAAGCCATGCTCGATTATTCTAAATTGGGACAAAATTTTGATTTAGAAGAAGTAGAAATCAATAAAGTAATTAATGATGTTATATTTGAAATGGATGAAGTTGTTGAGCCAATAAAACCCATTTTTAACATTAATAACTTAGGCGTATTAAATGTATATTTAAAGGATTTTCAGTTGCTTTTTACACATTTAATAGATAATGCTATTAGATATAGAAAAAGAGATGAAGTATGTGAAATTTCTATTTCGAGAAGAGATATTGATCATTATGCTGTATTTTATATTACAGATAATGGTATAGGAATTGAAGATATAAATCATAAAAGAATTTTTAAAATTTTTCAAAGCCTAGAGGCAAACGAAAAAAGAAAAGGAATAGGACTGGCACACTGTAGTAAAATTGCAGATTTGCATAAAGGTAATATTTCAGTAGAATCTAAACTTGGTGAAGGCAGTACATTTATACTAAAGATTTCGAGAGAATTGATTTAGTGTTATTCCTTTTTTATTTTAAAAAAAACTAAGTGATTTTAGAAATGCTGTGTTCAACTCATAAGTGCAACAAACTTATTTTTTAAACCTTCTTTGAGTACTTTATGGTAAATTAACAGAAAATTCATATTTGCAATGAGCGCTGTGAACTAGCTATTCCAAATAAAGTGTTCTGCACTTGAAATATTTTTTGGATAAAGATTAATTTTTTTCTGACATAAAATATTGAATAATAATATGAACAAAGCAAGAAAAGTATTTAAATTTTGCTATTTTTAGTTTTAATATTGTGCTATATAGTTTGTTATATGATTGATTCAAAGTTTTGGAAAACTATTTTTTTTGTAAGTATTTATCTAATTTCAACAATTGGGGTTTTAGTAATAGGTGCTTGGTATCTTAAAATAGATAACATTTTACAGGTTTCTCCAAATTTTGCTCCAGTACAATTTAACGCTGCTTTATGTTTTTTTCTAAGTGGAATTTCACTATTATTTATTTTTTATAAAAAGTATAATTACCTAAAATTTTTTGGAATTATTTTATTTTTAATCCCTTTTCTTACCTTAATTCAATATGTGTTTGATTTAAATTTTGGTATAGATCAGATATTTGTAAATAGCCATATTTTAGAAAAAACATCACACCCTGGGAGAATGGCTCCGAATGCGGCATTTAGTTTTTTACTTTTTTCAGTATACATTTTGTTGTATTTTAAAGGCAAAAAATATACACAATGGTCTAGTGTTTTAGGATCTATTTTGTTTGGTTTTGGAATGGTAGCATTAGTAGGTTATTTAGTAGGTGTTGAGTCTACTTATGCTTGGGGCAAATATACCAATATGGCAATAATTACTGCTATAGGTTTTGTTTTGTTGGGTGCTTCATCTTCTATTTATTCAATTTTCAATATACTAGCAGAAGAGAGCACCGAAACAGATAAAATTCAATTATGGATTTTTGGCTATACTATCACAGCAGCCATTATGATTTTATTGATAGATACTCAGCTTCCAAATAGTATTGCAACTGGTGTTTTATTTGCGCTTTTAATTCCTTTTGGTTGGTTGTTGCCAAAGCCAAAATCAAGTTTATATTTAGCACTAATTGCAACTGCTTTATGTTTACTAAACTTATTCTTTAATTTACAAGATGCTGACTTATTAATATCTTCTGTAAATAGAATATTTTCAATTATCATAATTTGGTCTTTTGCTATTTTACTATTTTATGTAAAGAAAAATAAGTTCAAACTTTTTTCATTAAATAATTTATTGAATAACAAAATTGTAGAAACAGAACTTAAAAACGAAGAGCTAGAACAATTTTTGTATACCGTTACACATGATTTAAAAGAACCACTAAGGTCAGTTTCTGTTTTATTAGATATTTTAGATACTAAAGAGCCTCAAATAGAAGAAGAAGAAAGGAAGCATTTAACCTATTTAATAAAATCTTCTGCTACAAGAATGGGAGTTTCTATTCAAGCTATATTAAATTTTGCTAAACTAGGACAAAGTTTTACGAGCGAAATTATAGATTTAAATTTGTTATTGAAAGACGTTTTATTTGACCTTTCCCACATAATAAGCAGCAATAAAGTAGAGATTAATATAGAACATTTACCCACTTTAAAAATATATGAGGAAGATTTTAGAAAACTGCTTCAAAACTTAATAACAAACGCTATAAAATATACTGATGCAAATAAACTATGTAAAATTAATATTTCGGCAAAGGAAGAAGATAATTTTTACAGATTTTTTGTAAAAGACAATGGCGTAGGCATAGACAAAATAAACCATATAAGGATATTTAAGATTTTTCAAAGGCTACAAAAAAATGATGATGGCTTAGGAATAGGTTTGGCGCATTGCCAAAAAATAGTAAACCTACATAAAGGAGAAATTTATGTAGAGTCTGCTCTTGGAGAAGGTAGTACTTTTATTTTTACGGTATCAAAAAAACTGTAATTGTTTAACTTTGTTTTGGTTTTCTAAATCGAGTAATTTTTTTTTGCTAGAAAGTCCGCCAGCATAGCCCACCAATTTGCCACTTTTACCTATAATTCTATGACAAGGAACAATAATAGCTATTGCATTTGCACCATTTGCTGATGCTACGGCTCTTATGGCTTTTTCATTATTTAGTTTTTGAGATAATCCTAAATAAGATTCTGTTTTACCAAATGGAACTTTCAATAATTCATTCCAAACAGATTTTTGAAATACAGTTCCACAAAAAAGTAGTTCAATATCAAATGTCATTCTTTCTTTGTTCAGATATTCTAAAAGTTGTTGTTTTGTTTTTGCAATAATTTTTGAATTTCCGATTTCTATTTCAGCATTCAGCGATTTTTGAATCCTAGATAATATAGCTTGGTGCATTTTTCTATACGTCCAATCGCAGAGGCACAATTTCTCTTCAAAAGAACCTATTGTGAGTTCGCCTACAGAAGTTTTAAATTGATTTATGATAATTTTTGAAGCCATTGTTTCAAAAGTAATAAAATTGTATCTAAATGCTGGTTTTTATTGCTTTTCAGTAAAAAAAGAAATGTAAAAGTTTTGTTAAAGGCACTTTTAAAAGCCAGAAAAAACAATTTTGGCACGGAAATAGAGTAACAGTATTTGTAAACTAAAAATTAATATTATGAAAAATTCAAGAAAAAAGATTACTCAAGAAAATATTAACGCATTTGCTTCTACTTTAAAATTATATGTAGATATATTATTTGCAGAGCCAACAAAAAAAATACAAATGGCAACAGTAAAAAGTAAATTTAGAAAATAAGATAAAATAATTTGTTGTGTCAAGTAAAAATACTTGACACGGCAAAAAAATCATTAAGTTAAACTCACGAAAATTCGTCATTTCTTTGCAGAAAGAAATCTCAACGAGTCAAAATACTCAGCAGAAAGAGATTGCTGCCTACGCATAAATGACGAATAAACTATAAAAATTAAAAAATCATCATTTTGTTTAATAAAGCCTTAGCAATATTTTTTGTTAAGGCTTTACTTTTAATAGCATTTTATTCAAAAGTTTGCCATTAATGAAAAAAACTTGCTGTTAATGAACTCAATTCTTTCAGCATAAAAATACTACATAAGTTTGTACTATTATTTAACAATTAAAAAACAAAAAGATGAAAAAAATTTTACTTTCAATTTTCGCAATGGGCGGATTATTTGCTTCGGCACAAATGACAGACTTGCCAGTATCGGCATCTTCAACAACAATCGTTTCTGGTCAAAACGTACAAGTGATAACCGATGGTTCTCAAGAAGGCTATGTATATCTTTTAAGAGATAATAGCAATGATGCTCTTGTAGATGGTCCAATAGTTGGAACAGGCAACGACTTAATATTTAACACTGGCGCAATTTCAAGCAACACTTCTTACAATGTATATGGGTCGAATAACTTTGCTTTGAATTTTAATTATGGTACAGAAAAGGTGAATTTTGGAGATAACAATAGAGGCATTGATACCGCTGTAACTGTAGCTGCTTGGGTTAAAACTACATCTGCAGGTTTAAGAAATATAGTTTTTGACTATGGTGCCAATGATGCTGGATTTGTTCTAAGAATGGATGATGGAGAAGCAGCAATTTCTGGAAGAGACGGAAGTGGTAATTTTAAAACTTCTGGATTGGCTTCTACTTTAATAGACGATGGCGAATGGCATTATGTAGTAGGAACTTCTAATATGCAATATTGGAAAATATATGTAGATGGTGTTTTAGAAAATGATAATAATTATGGTGGATCTGGAGTTTCTATGAACAATACAGATGATTTGTATCTAGGGAGGTCTTTTAGTACTTCTTCATCTTATAGAGGAGATTTAAGAGATGTTACCATTTGGAATAAAGTACTTACAGATACTGAAATTTCTGATAATATGAATGCTTGCTTTACAGGTTCTGAAAGTGATGTGGTAGCTCATTTCCCTTTAAAAGATGGTACTGGCACTACTGTAAAAGATTACTCTTCTTATGGAATAGATGGACAAATTTCAGGCGGAAATATGCTTTGGATAAACAACGATTCTTTATGTAGATATACTTTAGAAATGAGTCAAATTATAGATATTACTGTTGGTGCAGGTTCTGGAATTTTTGTAGATAGCATAAATGTAATAGGCGAAGATAGCGCAACTACAATTACTACAAATGCAGGAACACTTCAAATGGAAGCAACTGTAAATCCATCAAATGTAGATGATGATACTTACACTTGGTCGGTAGTAAATATGACTGGTACAGCAACTATAGATGCAGCTGGAATTTTAACTGCGGCAGGAAATGGAACAGTAGAAGTAGTAGCAACAGCAAACGATGGTTCGGGAATTATTGGTGTAGAAAAGATAACTATTTCAAACCAAACAGGAACAGGAATAAACGATTTGGCTTTCAAAAATGTAAACATTTACCCAAACCCAACTTCTGGTTTAGTAAGTATAGATCTTGAAGAAAAATTAACTTCTATTAAAATAATGGACTTAACAGGAAAAACCATCAAAGTTTTTAATGCAGAAAGTACTCAATTAGATATTTCAAACTTTACTACAGGAATTTATTTCTTAGAAATAGCAAATACTGAAAGAAAGTCTGTTGTGAAAGTTATTAAAAAATAAAACATATAACTGGAACGTCATTCCAAAAAAAATAAAGAGGAACAATTTTATTTTATTTGGAATACAACGAAAGTTTTGAACGAAAACCAAATAAAGTTTTGAAACGAAAACAGTTGAAGATTCTGAATAATTTTTCGTGCCTCAAAATTTTCAGAATGACGATTAGCTAAAAAATTAATCATATTGTTTAAAGCCTCAACTATTCATTTTGTTGAGGCTTTTTTATTTAAAAATGCCGTTAATGAAAAAAATCTGCTGTTAATGAATTGCATTCTTTCAAAGCAAATTCTCAACATAAGTTTGCAGTATTAAATAACAAATAAAAATGAAAAAGATGAAAAAAATAATTTTAAGCGCTTTATTAATAAGTTTAATACTAGTAGGATGTAAAAAAGTGGAAGATCCAAAAGTTGAGGATCCAAAAGTAGAAGATCCAATAATAAGCCCAGGAGCGGAAGTTCAAATAAATATCCCAGATTCTACTTTTAAAGCCATATTAGTAGCAGATTCAAATATCAACAAAAATGGAGATGGCGATATTTCAACAACAGAAGCTTCAAGTTTTACTGGAGCAATAAATTGCCAAAATAGCGATGTTGAAAATGCAGAAGGAATACAGTATTTTGTAAATGTAACCCGCATCATTTTTTTTAACAGCAAATTAGATTCTATAGATTTATCTAAAAACACAAAAGTTACTCAATTGCTTTTAGAAGAAAATAGATTAGAAAGTATTGATATTTCTGCGCTTAGCGTTTTAACCGATTTTAAATGTCATAGCAATCAACTTACAGAAGCAAATTTGGCGAATGGTAACAATGCAAATATGACAAGAATGGAAATTCAACTAAATTCAAATTTAACTTGTATAAAAGTAGATGCATTGTCAACGCCTTCAGCTTGGTTGAAAGATAGTACGGCAAGTTATAATACCGATTGCTAAAAAATATAGTGTAAACATTATTCCATTTTGGAAAATGATTTCACCAAGTAAAATATTACTTGCGTTAAGTCATAAAAGAATCATCATTTTGTTTAAAGCCTCAGCGATTAATTTTGTTGGGGCTTTTTAATAATCTGCTGTTAATTAACTCTTTTTCTTAAAGCTAAAAACCTTCTATATTTTTGAGGTATTATATAACAATTAAAAATAAAAATGATGAAAAAAATTTTACTATTCGCTGTATTATTTATAGCAACAAACAATGTATTAAACGCACAAATAGATAGTGGTTTAATTGCAAAATTTTCTTTTAACAATCAAAATACACTAGACGAAAGTACTATTGGAAATGATGCTACGGGCTTTAATTTAACCGCCGCCACAGACAGGTTTGGTGCGCCAAATAAAGCTTATGCATTCAAAGACAGTAGTTATATGACATTGCCAAACGGAATTTTAAATGAGTACAAACTTTCTATTTCTGTTTGGTTTAAAACAGAATCTAACCAAGGCGCTATTCTTGGAAATTGCTAATGCTGAGAGGAAATCTGTTGTTAAGGTTTTGGCTTTTAGCTGTTGGCCTTTGGCTATTAGCTTTTGGCTGCTGGCTTTTGATATAAGCTAGGACTGTAACAATAAAAAATAGGTCTCAAAAGCCCTTATTGCAATGTTGCAGGAAGCAGCAATCTTTATTAGAATTAAAAGGTGAAAACAAATTGTTTTTCACCTTTTTTGTTTTAGTTCAATTTTTTTAAGCCATATATTATGCTATTTATTTTAGAAAACACTTGCTAGGAAACAATCTTACAAAACTAATTGCCTAAAATTAAAGCTGAACAAAAAAAGCAAATTAGTCGTTTACAAACGAATACAAGCGAAAAAAGTCGTAAGTAAGTAGTTGTTTACCGATTAGCCACATCTAATCATCTCATATTTGCATCATCGAATCGATACAATCATTTGTTAAACAATTTTAAAAAACAATTATTATGAGAAATTTAAGAAACACAGTACAATTAATTGGAAATGTAGGACAAGCACCAGAATTAAAAACATTTGACTCTGGAACAAAAAAAGTAAGTTTTTCTTTAGCTACAAACGAAAGCTTTACAAACGCCAAAGGAGAAAAAATAGAAGACACACAATGGCACAATATTATAGCCTGGGGCAAAACAGCAGAAGTAATAGAAAAACACGTAAGCAAAGGAAAACAAATTGCCATAGAAGGAAAATTGACCTCTAGAAGTTATGATGACAAGGCAGGAAATAAAAGATACATTACAGAAATTGTACTTAATGAATTTATGTTTATTGGCGCAAAACCAAAAACAGAAACGACTCCATTCTGAAGTATAGAATAAAAAAAGTTTATGCTGTTGTTTTTTTAAGTACAAAAAATTAAATGACACAATTTTTTTAAATTAAATTTACACTTACTATGGAAAATAGAGAACTAGAATTGGCTTGGAATTTTGTAGAAAAAACAAATAGAAATATTTTTTTAACAGGAAAAGCAGGAACAGGAAAAACTACATTTTTAAGGAAAATAAAGGCAGAATCTAATAAACGCATGATTGTTGTAGCACCCACAGGTGTTGCGGCAATAAATGCTAGAGGTGTTACCATACACTCGTTTTTTCAATTGCCTTTTGGTCCAATAATTCCTGGAGCGCAACAACAAAAATCTGCTTATAAGTTCAATAAAATTAAAATAAATATCATTAGATCTCTAGATCTTTTAGTAATAGACGAAATTTCTATGGTTCGTGCAGATTTATTGGACGGTATAGACCAGGTACTCAGAAAATACAAAAATAGAAATGAAGTTTTTGGAGGTGTGCAAGTATTGCTTATTGGCGATGTGCAACAACTTGCGCCCGTTATAAAACCAAACGAATGGAGTTTGCTAAAAGCGCATTATGATAATGCATATTTTTTTAGTAGTAAAGCATATTTGGCAAGCAAACCAATAGCAATAGAGTTGAAGCATATTTATAGACAAGGCGATGAAAAATTTATTCAAGTTTTAAATGAAATAAGAACAAATACACTTTCTGAAGCATCTGCCAAAATATTAAACAAAAGATACAAACCAGACTTTGAACCAAAAGAAGACAGCGATTATATAACCTTAACTACACACAATAATAGAGCAGATAAACTAAATTGGGCGGCTTATGAAAAACTGGATACAAAACAGCAAGTTTTTAAAGCAAAAATAGAAGGAAAATATCCCGAATATGCATATCCTTGTGCCGAAAATTTAAAGTTGAGAATTGGTGCGCAGGTTATGTTTACAAAAAATGATAGCAGCCATGAAAAAAAGTATTTCAACGGAAAAATAGGAGAAATTATAGCATTAAACCACAAAGAAATTTTAGTGAAATGTGGTGAAGAAGAAATAAGTGTAGTGCCAGAAGTTTGGGAAAACATTTCTTTTAATGTACACCAAGAAACTAAAGAAATAGAAGAAAAAAAGGAAGGTTCGTATACACAAATGCCTTTGAAATTGGCTTGGGCTATTACCATACACAAAAGCCAAGGTCTTACTTTTGAAAAAGCAATTATAGACGCTGGTTCGTCTTTTGCACACGGACAAACTTATGTAGCACTCAGTAGATGTAAAACTTTAGAAGGTATTATTTTAAAAACAAAAATTAATTCAAATAGCATTATTAATGACGGAAATGTCACTAATTTTTCTGAAGATGTAGAAAAAAACATTCCAAACCAAGAGGTTTTAAACACATCTAAAAAATTATATCAAATTAGTTTGGTAAACGAATTGTTTCATTTTAAAAACTTTATATATCCTAGCCATAGATTGCTCGATATTTTATACAAAAACAGTAATTCTATTCAAGGAAATTTAATTGATAAAATTTCTTATGTATTACAAAATGTAGAAAAAATTTCTAAAGTAAGCGAAAAGTTTAAACTAGAAATATTAGAACTAAGCACTTCAATTACTGATTTAGAAAAAGATGAAAATATTCAAACAAGAATTTCGAAAGCTTGCGATTATTATCTAAGTTTTGTAGACAGTTTTATTCAAAAGCCTTTAAAAGAAGTCACTTTTTCTACAGACAATAAAGAAGTAAAAAAGAATCTAAAGTATCAGTTTAATTCCCTAATGGATTTAATGCAAACAAAATACTATATTTTCAAGTATTTAAACACCGGTTTTAGCACCAGCACCTATTTAAACATAAAGGCAAAAGCAGTACTTCAAGATTTTAAACCTAAAAAAGAAAAGGAAGTTTACAACTTAGAAACAGAAAACCAAGAACTTTTTGAAAACTTAAAAAACTATAGAAAATTACAAGCAAAAATGCACGAAATTGAAGAACAAAATGTCTGTACTTTGAGATCTTTGAACGATATAAGTAATTTGTTGCCTTGTAGTTTAAAACAATTGAGCAAAGTAAACGGAATAGGAAAAGTAAGGCTTGATGCTTATGGCGAAGAAATAGTACAAATAGTAAAAAACTATTGCGACAAAAAAGAGATAAAATATACTGTAGATTCTGCTTCGTTTAATAAACCAAAAAAAGGAAGTTCTAAAATGATAAGCCTTGAAATGTTTCAAGCAAATAAAAGTATAATAGACATAGCAAAAGAAAGAGAATTTGCAGAAAGTACCATTCAAGGTCATTTGGCAGATTTTATTTTAACAGGAGAAATCAAAGCAAACCAACTGATGCCAGACGATAAATTTGCAGAACTAAAAAAACTGATGACAACAATAAAATATGAAGGATCTGGAGATTTGAAAGCTAAAATAGACAACAAGTTTTCTTATGGCGACATTAAAATTGTTACCAATCATCTGGAATATGAAAAATCTTTGTAGCTTTAATCAAAATTGCTCTGTCTTTATTTCGATTTACGACTTTCTAACTTGTATTTTTACCTTTCAATTTATTTATGTTTAAAGCTGTACATCATATTGCTATAATTTGTTCTGATTACCAAAAATCTAAACATTTTTACACCAAAGTACTTGGTTTTGAAGTCATTAGAGAAGTTTACAGAAAAGAAAGAGCTTCTTATAAACTAGATTTGGCTTTAAATGGCAATTTTATTATTGAATTGTTTTCTTTTTCAAAGCCGCCAGAAAGAGTTTCCAGACCAGAAGCAAATGGCTTGAGGCATTTAGCGTTTTCTGTAGAAAATATAGCCTTGGCAATAAAAAATTTAAACCAACAAAACATAAAAACAGAGCCAATAAGAATAGATGAATTTACAGGAAAAAGATTTACTTTTTTTGAAGATCCAGATAGATTGCCGCTTGAAATTTACGAAGTATAAAAATAACAAATGACAAATTACCGCTGGAAAATAAAAGCTTTTGAGCAAAGCAAAGTAAATAATTTACACCAAGTACTTGGTGTAAATACTACTATTTGTCAGTTATTGGTACAAAGAGGTTTTGAGTGTTTCGATGATTCTAAAAACTTTTTTAGAATGACTTTAGATCAGCTACACAATCCGTTTCAGATGCTAGGAATGGAAAAAGCCGTTTTAAGAATCCAAGAAGCAATAGAAACCAATCAAAAAATATTGATTTATGGCGATTATGATGTAGACGGAACAACTTCTGTGGCTCTGGTTTATTCATTTATTGCTCAGTTTTACACCAATATAGACTATTACATTCCAGACAGAAATAATGAAGGCTATGGAATTTCTTTTCTTGGAATTGATTATGCAGAAGAAAACAATATTCCGCTCATTATTGCATTAGATTGTGGTATAAAAGCTATAGATAAAGTAGCTTATGCAAATGAAAAAAATATTGATTTCATTATTTGCGATCATCATACACCTGGTGCAGAAATTCCTGCTGCTTATGCTATTTTAAATCCTAAACAAACAGATTGTGTTTATCCATATAAAGAATTATCGGGTTGTGGAATTGGTTTTAAATTATGCCAAGCTTATGCTCAAAAATTTGATTTAGAAAATGAACTCTTGTTTAAATATTTAGATTTTGTAGCTATAAGTATAGCTTGTGATATTGTGCCTATAACTGGTGAAAATAGAATTTTAGCAAAGTTTGGTTTAGAAAAACTAAATCAAAACCCAAATCTTGGTATAAAGCAAATAATAGATATATTAAACTACGATAAAAGTCTAACAATTTCTGATGTAGTTTTTAAAGTTGGACCAAGAATAAACGCTGCCGGAAGAGTAGCACACGCCAAAGAAGCCGTTTCTGTTTTAATAGGAAACTCTTCGAGCGAAAGCCTTCAAGGAAACAATGAAGAAAGGCAAGAATTAGATAAAGACACTACAGAATCTGCCTTAGCACTATTAGAAAAACCTGAATATAAAAAGCGGGTTTCTACAGTAATTTACAATCCAGAATGGCACAAAGGCGTAATTGGAATTGTGGCTTCAAGACTTATAGAAGTTCACTATAAGCCTACTATTGTATTTACAAAATCTAAAGGAATGTTGGTGGCTTCGGCGCGTTCGGTAAAAGATTTTAATGTTTATAAAGCCATAAATGCTTGTAGCGAATATTTGGTAAATTTTGGAGGGCATTTTTATGCTGCTGGGCTTACTATAGAAGAAAAAGATTTTGAAGCATTTTCTAATAAATTTGAAAGTATAGTACAAGCAACAATTACCGAAGAGCAAAAAATTCCACTTATAGAAATTGATGCAGAAATCAGTTTTGCAAACATTACTACTTCTTTTATGAACTTACTAAAGCAGTTTGCGCCTTTTGGTCCAGAAAATATGAAACCTGTTTTTGTAACTAAAAATGTTAAAAATGCACGCTACACAAAAGTAGTAGGAAAAGAAGATGCGCATTTAAAAGTACATTTAAAAGACCAACTTGCTTACGAAGCCAGTGGAATTGCTTTTAAAATGGGAAACAAACTAGATTTAGTTTTAAATGAAACTATAGACATTTGCTATACTATAGAAGAAAACGAATGGAACGGAAATACTACTTTGCAGCTAATGGTAAAAGATATTAGAAAAGCCAAAGGATAGTTTATTATACTTTAAATTGAAGCAAAAAAAAAGCGACTTTAAAATTTTTAAAGTCGCTTTTTTCTATTTTTTGTCTAGGCTTATTTATGCATCAATAGTTTCAGCATAAGTTTTAGCATCCATTAGATTTGCTAATTCACTTTCATCAGATAATTCAATTTTTATCATCCAGCCTTCACCATAAGGATCTTTGTTTACCAATTCTGGATCGTCTTCCAAAGCGGTATTAAACTCAATAATTTTACCAGAAAGTGGCATAAATAAATCTGAAACAGTTTTTACAGCTTCTATAGAACCAAATTCTTCTTCTACGGCTATAGTTTCATCTACGGTTTCAATTTCTACATAAACAATATCACCAAGTTCTTTTTGTGCAAAATCTGTAATGCCTACTGTTGCAACATTGGCTTCTATTTTTACCCATTCATGGTCTTTCGTGTATTTTAATTCTTGAGGTATATTCATTGTTGTTATTTTTTATAGTATGCACAAATATAGTTTTTTATGCTTTATTTTTTTTAAATGACCTTATCTTTTTAATCTAGTATTTCTAAAGTGCTAAACATTGCTTCAAATTGGCGCATGTATTTTTTCTTTTTCTTTTCACCTGGACCATAAATCATAGCCTGAAGGTAAATTACTCTTTTCCTTTTATTGTCTATAATATATTGGTTTACAAACGGGCCGCCTCCTACATAATCGTTTTGCATAATCCATAAACCAGCGTTTTCAAATATTACTAAATCATTTTTTAAAGATTTTTCTATATCAAAACCAAGTGTAGTGTCTGCTACTACATAAGAGCCTTCTGTTTCTCCATCTAACAATTTTCCTGTTTTATTAAATTTTTCAATTCCTAAATTATTGTACGAAATTGTGTCATTATATTCCATAACATCTATTGCCAAAAACAATGTGCTTTTAACATCTTCTTTTCTTAATAATACTAAATTATTTTCATTTTTTGCTAGTACAAATCCATTAGGAACATCAAATTTTAATCCATGAAATTCTTTAAACTGCTTGTTTAAAGTTTTGTTTACGCCATCATAATATGCTAGGTCTTTGAAAAACTTTAAATTGTTTTCATCAAAAAAATTAAACATTTCTTTTTTGTATTTTAAAAGTGTGTTTAATATTTCCTTTTTATTTGGTGCCAAAACTATTGCTACATTTTGCTTGTTTGCTGTTAGGTTGTTTTTAAAAAAAACAGCATCTTTTTGGTTTTGAAGTGTTTGCTTTTCTGAATCTGTCAATTTTGTCAACATTTCTTTATAAAGCGAGCTCGTTTCGTTTTTAGTGATAACAAAAATGGGGTTTCTAAAACGTTCTAGAATGGTATTCATTTTGCTATATTCTACTGCTGTAATAGAAAAACGAACTTCAGACTGTGGTAAAATTTTATACATGTCTGTCATTTCTTTTCTAATATTCTGCACCAAAGAATCTGTTACAAAAGCATCTTCCATAAACACCAATAGTTCATCTGCTCCGCCTGTGGCATCTGGCAATAGCCCACCTGTGTTTGGTTTTTCATTGGAATTACAAGAAGATAATAACACAAATAAAGTAATTAATGCAAAAAAAGTGTTTTTCATAAAAAGTAGTTTTAATTTATTGAGTTGCTTGTATTCTGAATGCTAAAAAGTAAAAAATATTGCTTTCACAAAATATTTTTGACAATAATATTACATTTCTAGCTGTTGTGCAAAACTGAGTAGTTTTTCTTCTTCTTGGTCGTTTGCCATAAGCTGCATACCTATAGGTAAGCCTTCTTTTGTTTTGTAAAGCGGTAAAGAAATTGCTGGGTTTCCTACTAAGTTTGCTAAAACGGTATAAATATCTTCTAAATACATGGCTACAGGATCTTCGCTTTTTTCTCCAAACTTAAATGCAGGATTTGGTGCCGTTGGAGAAAGAATAAAATCAAAATTGCTATATAAGTCGTTTATTTTGTTTTTAAGAATACGCCTTACTTGCTGTGCTTTAGTATAGTATGCGTCATAATAACCTGCGCTTAAAACAAATGTGCCAAGCATTATTCTATTTTTTACTTCTTTACCAAAGCCTTCAGATCTAGATTTAGTATAAACCTCTTCCATGTTTTTTGCGTTTGGGCTTCTGTAGCCATAGTGCACACCATCATATCTAGATAAGTTTGAAGATGCTTCTGCTGTACTTAAAACATAATAAGTTGGTATTAAATAGTCTAAATAAGGAAAATCTATTGCTTCAACAATATTGCCTTCTGCTTCTAGTCTTGTTTTAAGATTTTCAAAAGAGGCTTTTACTTCTTTGTGTATGCTATCGTTTTCTATTGCTTGTTTAAAATAGGCTATTTTCTGTTTTTTTAAAGGTTTTAGCGAAAAAGAATCTACTTCGTTTTGAATACTTGTAGCATCGTTTTTGTCTTTGCCTGCTATTGTTTCTAAAACTAGTGCTGCGTCGGCTACATTGTTTGCAAACGGACCAATTTGATCAAATGAAGAAGCAAAAGCAATTAAACCATAACGAGAAACGCTACCATAAGTTGGTTTTAAACCTACAACACCGCAGTAAGATGCTGGCTGACGTATAGAACCGCCAGTATCTGAACCAAGTGAAACATGACACAAACCAGCTTGCACCGCTACGGCACTTCCGCCAGAAGAACCACCAGGTGTGCGGTTTTCATCTATTGCATTTAGTACTTTTCCGTAGGCAGAAGTTTCGTTAGAAGAACCCATTGCAAATTCATCGCAATTTAGTCTTCCTAAAATTATAGCATCTTCTGCCAATAGTCTTTCTATAACAGTGGCAGAATAAATAGATTCAAAACCTTTTAGCATGTTTGATGATGCCGAAAGTTTGTGATCTTTAATACAGATATTATCTTTAACGCCTATTGCAACACCAAAAAGTTTTCCTAATTTCTCTTTATTTCTTTTTTTATTATCTAAAAAACTTGCTCTTTCTAAAGCTTCTTTTTCAAAAACTTCTATATAAGCATTAAGGTGTTTTTTTGCTTCTATTTTTTGAATAAAAGACATAGTACTTTCTGTACAAGAGGTTTCATTTGCTTGAATAGCTTTATGAAAAGCTGCAATGGAATTTGTAGTCATACGGTATATTATAAAGTAATTTTAAGACTTAGCGTCTTCTTTAGAAGTAACTTTTTCTGACTGTTCTTCTTTCATGCCTTCTTCTAATTCTTCTTTAATATTAGTTTTAGCAGCATTAAACTCTCTAATTCCTTTACCGAGTCCTTTCATTAATTCTGGAATTTTTTTACCTCCAAAAAGCAATAAAACTATAGCTGCAATAACTAAAATTTCGCTTCCTCCTGGCATTCCAAATAACAATATAGTATTCATAATACGTTACATTTTAGATTGCAAATTTACATCGAATTCAAAGAATTAAAGACCTTTTAAGGTATTTTTTACTTAGCCTTTATTAGCCAAATATCTTTATTTAATTTGGCTCGGTATTCGTCTAGCATATCTAATGCTTCTGAATGGTCGTTTGTAAAGTCTACAACTAGTCTATATAGTCCAGATTTTACATCTGTCATTGTAACAGTATTTATGCCTTTGTTAGACCATTTTCTTTCGTCTTTATTGGCATTAGATTTTACTTTAAAAGATCCAATAATTAAATAATATTCGGCATTAATTTCTCCTTCAAGTTTTGCAACAAAAATATCGTTTCCGTTTCTGAGTTTATATTCTTTGTTGTCCAAGTCATTTAAGTTGCCTTCGTTTTTTTCTTTAGTGCTAGAATTGTTTTGTAGTTCATTTAAGCTGTCTGCTTCTTCTTGTAGTCTTTTTCTTTCTTTTTCAAGTGCTGCTTGCTGTTCTTCTTTGCTTAAATCATCTGTTTGGTTTGGTTTTTCTTCATTTTGCTTTGCTTGCCCAAGCATTTTTATTAGCAATTCTAAACTATTAACTTGTTGTTCTAGGTCTTTTACCTTGCTATCCATTTCTGCTATTACAGAATCTTCTTTTGCCTGTTCTTTTTCTGATGTGATGGCATCTTTTTTAGAAAAAGCATCTGCGCCAGCAAATGGGTTATCCATATTTTTAGACTCTGCAGTGTTTTTTCCCATAATGCTAAAACTTAAACCCAAAGTAGTTTGATTGTAAGAATCAAAACCTCTTGTTAAATTTCCACTAATAGTATTTTGTCCGTCTGGTTCTTGCCATTGCATTCCATCTATTAAATCATCTGTGCTAAGCATTTGCTTTGTTTCAATATCAAGAGTCATAAACTTAGTAAGTCTAAAAGAAACTCCTGCTCCTAAACCAAAAACAAACTCTGGTGTATAGTTTAAAAACTTATTTTCATCGTCTACGCTATGTTCTTCTGCACGAGTTTCATATTTGCCATCACGCATATTGCTCAATGCTTTTAAAACGTCAGATCTTTTTGAGCTTCCAAGATCGTTTAAATTATCTAAAGAGCCATAATCATAAGCATCTCCATTGGCATCTAAATGGTCATGAAATGTTTGGTACATCATCATTCCAACGCTAGGAAATACTTTAAAAACCATTATTGATCTTTCTTTATGAAAATTTATGTTTCCGATAGAAAAAACTAAGTCTAAAGTAAGGTCGTGTGCTTGCGTTCTAGAGTTATGAAAAAATAAATCTCCAGCAGAATATCCATTCAAACCTGAAGATCTTTGTTCTAAATAACTAAGTTGGTTTGTTGTTAATGTTGAAGCCACAGCATCGTTGGTAAACATTACCATTGTACTATACCTTAATCTTGTAGAAAATAAGTATGTCCAAGATTTATTTATAAATAAACCAAAGTTGTGCCCTGGTAAAGCCGGTTTATTTCCACTAAAAAAGTTTGGTTTTACATCTCCCATCAAGATAGATGTACCGCCAAATAAACCAACTTGCCAAGCACTTTTTTGTTTAGAAAAAATTAAGCTTTTCGAAGCAATTTGGGCTGGTTTTTCTTTCTTTGACTTTTCTTCTTTTTGTGCAAAAGAATCAAACGAAAACAAAGAAGAAAGTGTGAAAATAAAAAATAATATTTTATGCATATATAGTAAGTTGGTGTTTTCTTAGGTTGTTTAAAGTTAGAAAACATTATGCAATTTTTTGATTAAAAAAGGAATTATTTTTATAAAAAACCAAAGTTTAATAATACTTTGTTAGTATAAAGATATGATTATCAGTATTTTACCTCTTTATTGTGTTCTTAAAAGCTTTTAAAACTAATTTTTCTTTTGCTTACTTTTGCAATTATGCAAAAAAACAAAACCATATACGTTATTTCTATTTTGGTACTGGTTTTTTTATCTTCCGTTTTGGTACGTTATCCAAACATAGATAGACCGCTTTCTAAACATCATGAATTTGTAACTGCTATACCACTAAGGGTTTTACAAATATGGCATGCTGAGGGAGCTATAAAATACAATTTTAATCCAGTAATGAATTATCCGGGAGAAGCAAATAAATACATAAACAATAATGCAAGCACTTCAAAGAATATGCTGGATAGAGCGGGAAATTATTATTATGTATCGCACCCTCCATTTGCATATATTTTTCCTTATGTTGTTTTTGAATTATTGCAAATTAAACCAACAAATTTATCACTTCAAGTTTTTCATTTAGTTATTAATTTTTTTAGTGCTGTTTTTATATATTTAATTGTTTGTTTGTTAAGTATTCAAAAGCCGTTTCAAAAATTATTTATTCCTGGTCTTATTGCTTTTGGTGTTTATATATTTAGTCCCGCCGTGCTTTGGTTTCAGTGCAATACTTATATGAGCGACATGCTGGTGCACTTCCCTTTTGTTTTAGCAGTTTATACAATATTGAAACTTCTCATGCGAGAAAAATTTTACTCTACAAAATACTTGTTATATTATGCCTTGTTTTTATTTTTAATGATTTATACTTCTTGGTTGGGCTTATTTTTTGCATTATCTGTTTTTTTATATTCTATTATAAAATTAAGGTATCAAAAAGTATTTATTCCACTCGTTTTTATCACTATTTTTGTAAGTTTGGCTAGTTTAATTTTAATTACAAAACAATATAGTAGTATTAATGGTTTAGAAGCATATATAATACAAATGCTAAACAGGCTTGGCGAAAGAGGGAGTTTTCAAGGTGGATATAGTTTTGGTTTCTTTGTAAGAAAGCTTTTTGAATTAAAAACGCTTATTTTTACTTATGTTACATCATATTTACCCATTTTTATTTTGCTGCTTACTTTTATATTTCTTACTATTAAAAAAGCAAAAATGGGTTTAGTTTTTACCAAAAATGGATACCGTTTTTTATGGCTTTCTACGCTTCCTGTTTTAATGTTGCATTTCTTTTTGTTAAACTATTCTGGTCACGACTTTGTTTCGCTTTATGGTTCTTTATTTTTAGCTGTTGTTGTAGGTATTTTATATGATAAGCTTAAAAAATCAAAATCTTTTTCTCCTTATACATTAAACGGAGGAGTACTTGCTGTAATATTTTCTTCTATTGCTATATACTACTTTATAAATAAACCTGGAGATTATTCTTGGAATAAAGATTATTATGCCACAAGTAAAGAGATTGGAACTTTTATTAAAAACAATGCCAAACCAGATGAAAAAATATTTATAGACGGAAACATTACATTAGATCCTCAACTTATATATTATGCCGAAAGAAATATTATAAAGCTAAATAATAATTACTCACAAGGAAACCCTAAAGTTCTTAAATTTGTTACATATACTGTTAAAACCAATGGAGAAATTGAAATAAAGAGACATTAAGTTTCAATAAAAAGCCATTTCCATATATTTGTTAGTATTAAAAAATCAACCGGATATGAAAACTACATTTACTTACTTATTAATTATATTATTTCTGTTTGCTTGTAAAACAGATGTAAAAGAAAAAAAAGCATCAGAACAAAAAACAAACAAAAAGCCTACTAATTATTTATTTGAAACTAAGCTTGTATCTGAATCGGGAATAGATTTTAAGAATAGTGTAACACAAGATGCTGTTCATAATGTATTGTCTTACGAATATATTTTTACTGGTGCAGGTGTTGCTATTGGAGATATTAATAACGATGGTTTGCCAGATATTTTTTTTACTGGAAACCAAGTTCCAAATAAATTATTTTTAAATAAAGGAAACTTAAAATTTGAAGATATTTCTGCAATGGCAAATATTAACATAAAACCATCTGACAATAAAATTCCTTGGCATACTGGCGTAACTATGGCAGACGTAAACAATGATGGATTTTTAGACATTTATGTTTGTAAATCTGGCATGAAAAATGTTGTAGCAAAGCCAGAAAACTTAATGTTTATTAATAATGGAGACTTAACATTTACAGAAAAAGCAAAAGAACTAGGAATTAATGATGCAGCACAAAGCACCTCTGCCAGTTTTTTTGATTATGATAAAGATGGCGATTTAGATTTATACGTCAATAATCATTTTGACTTGTTTAATAGAAAGCAGTCAGTATCTCAAATTTATAAGTATCTAGAAGAAAACCCTGAAAAATTAGAGCAAAATTCATCTCATTTTTTTAGAAATGATGATGGCAAGTTTAAAGACTTTACCAAAGCATTAGGAATGCTTAGATATGATTATGGACTAGGCTTAGTAACTACAGATTTAAATAATGATGGCTATACCGATATTTATGTTTCTAATGACTTTACACAACCAAACGCCATGTGGATTAATGATAAAAAAGGCGGCTTTAAAGATGAAATAAAACAAAAGTTAAATCACGTAGCATATTTTTCTATGGGCGCAGATGTTAACGACTTTAATAATGATGGTTTTCCAGAAATTGTGGCCGTAGATATGGCAGCAAAAGACCATGTAGTTTCTAAAACATTTATGGTTTCTATGAATGTTAATTATTTTAGGCAGCTTACCGAAAAATTTAAGTATGTTCCTCAGTATATGTTTAATGAGTTTCAGTTAAACAATAGCAATGGAAGTTTTTCTGAAATTGCAAACCTTGCTGGAATTGCAAAAACAGATTGGAGCTGGGGTCCTCTTTTTGCAGATTTTGATAATGATGGCTTTAAAGATTTAGTTGTTACCAATGGTTTAAAACAAAACGCACTAGACAACGACTTTAGAATAAAACTAAGAGAAAGAAAAAGCAAAGGAAACATTCCAATGAATGAAAGAATGGAATGGATAAAAAAAATACCTAGCTATAAAGCTAAAAACTACTATTATAAAAATACTGGCAAACTAGGCTTTACAGACATGAGCAATGACTGGCTAAACAATATTGCCAATGTAACTACCGGAGCAGCTTATGCAGACCTAGACAATGACGGAGATTTAGATTTAGTGCTAAACAATATAGACGATTTTGCTTCTGTTTTAGAAAACAAAACTCAAAACAGTAATTATATACAAATAGATTTTAAAACCAAAGAAAAGCAATATGCTGCACTTACAAATGCTAAAGTTTATGCTTATGCGGGAAATGAAATTTTTTATCAAGAAAATACTGCAACGAGAGGTTTTCAATCTTCGGTAGAAGCTATTACACATTTTGGCTTAGGAGAAAAAACTAAAGTCGATAGTTTAAAAGTAGTTTGGAATAATGGAAAATATGAAAAAATAGAAAACATTGCTGTAAATAAAAGAATTACGTTTTTTATAGAAAACGCTACAAAAACCTTTAAACTTCAAGCAAAAGAAAATACACTAGTGAGTAAAAAAGGCACTAGAATAAAATACAAAGGAAATAAGTTTGATGATTTTGCAAAAGAAATTTTATTGCCACACAAGCTTTCTACTATGGGCGGCACTATGGCTGTTGCAGATGCCAATGGCGATAAACTAGAAGACTATTTTGTAGGAGGAGGACTTGGGCAAGCGGCAAGTTTATTTATTCAACAAAAAACAAGCACTTTTGCACTTAAAAACATTAAAGCAATTTCTGCCGATAAGTCTTACAAAGATTTAGGTTCATTGTTTTTTGATGCCGATGGCGATGGCGATCAGGATTTATATGTTTGTAGCGGTGGCGCAGGAGAAATTGAAGGAAAAGCAGATTTACTACAAGATAGATTATATATAAACAACAATGGTGTTTTTAGTAAAAAAGCTTTGCCAAAAATAGAAAGCAGCACAAAAGCAGTAAAAGCAATAGACTTTGATGATGATGGCGATTTAGATTTATTTGTTGGTGGAAGAAATGTACCAGGAAAATATCCAAAAGCTCCAAAATCTTATTTATTAGAAAACGATGGCAAAGGAAATTTTACAGATGTGATTTCTGAAAAAGCAGCAGAATTAGAAAAAGCAGGAATGATAACAGATGCATTGGTTACGGATTATAATGATGACGGAAAACCAGATTTGGTAATCTGTGGCGAATGGATGGCTATTTCGTATTTTACAAACATTGCTGGAAATTTGGTTAACGAAACTGCAAAATATGGCAATCCCGAACAAATAGGTTGGTGGTTTAGTTTAGCCGAAAATGATATTAATACAGACGGAAAGAAAGATATAATAGCTGGAAATATTGGAGCAAACAACAAATACCACCCAAGTATAGAAAAACCGCTTAAAATATTATTTAACGATTTTGATAATAACGGAACTGAAGATATATACTTAACCACACAATATAAAGGCAAAGAAGTACCTGTAAGAGGCAGAGAATGTAGTTCGCAACAAATGCCTTTTATACAAGATAAGTTTACTACTTACAATGCTTATGCACAGGCAAATATAAATCAAATTTTAGGCGCAGAAAATGTAAAAAATGCAATAAGCTATGCTGCTACAGAATTTCACCATTGTATATTCATGAATACAAATGGTAATTTTAAAAACTTTGAATACTTGCCAAACCAAGCACAAGTTTCTCCTTTGAGAAGTATGATTTTTACCGATATAAATAAAGATGGTAAAGAAGATTTGCTTGCCGTAGGAAACCTAAAAGATACTGAAGTAGAAACAGCTTCTTACGATGCAGGAATTGGTTTTTGTGCATTAAATAAAAATGCTAAACTAGAGCCTGTTTCTAATCTAAAAAGTGGTTTTTTTAGCAATGGAGAAACTAGAGAAATTATAAAACTGAAACTTGCCAATGGTAATACAATGCTTGTGGTAAGTAAATATGACGACAATTTTGAAACTTTTACAATTAAATAATGTTTAAAGAATTAAAAGTAATAGAGTTAGCTAGTGTTTTAGCAGGTCCATTGGTTGGTACTTTTTTTAGCGAACTGGGTGCAAGTGTTTGCAAAATAGAAAATAAAACTACTGGTGGAGATGTTACTAGAAAATGGAAACTTCCTTCAGAAAAAAGTGAAAATATTTCTGCCTATTATGCAGCGGCAAATTTTAATAAAGAAACGCTTTTTTTAGATTTTAGAAACAAAAATGACTACAACAAAACAATTGCTTTAATAAAACAAGCAGATATTGTTATTGCAAATTTTAAATTTGGTGATGCTAAAAAACTAAAATTAGATTACGAAACTTTAAAAAAAATAAATCCATTAGTTATTTATGGCGAAATTACTGGCTATGGTAAAAATGTAAACCGAAGTGCATTTGATGTAGTTTTGCAAGCCGAAACAGGTTTTATGGCTATGAATGGAACAGCAGAAAGTGGGCCAATAAAAATGCCTGTTGCGCTAATAGATGTTTTGGCAGCTCACCAACTAAAAGAAGCTTTGCTCTGTAGTTTAATAAAAAAAATAAAAACAAACAAAGGTTCTTATGTAAGTGTATCTCTTTTTGATACTGCTATTAGTTCTTTGGCAAACCAAGCTACAAACTGGCTTATTGCTAAACATATACCGCAGGCAATGGGTTCTCAACACCCAAATATTGCTCCTTATGGAGACATGTTTAAAACCAAAGATGAAAAATTTATTGTTCTAGCTATTGGTTCAAATAAACAATATAAATTGCTTTGTGAATTATTAGATTTGGAGGATTTAATAAACAATGAACTATTTAAAACCAACAAACTAAGGGTTTCAAATAGACAA
This sequence comes from uncultured Bacteroidota bacterium, assembly GCA_937139485.1. GTDB lineage: Bacteria > Bacteroidota > Bacteroidia > Chitinophagales > UBA8649 > CAKZQD01. The sequence goes on from CAKZQD010000146.1 coordinate 26,021, forward strand.
GAATTAAATAAATTGTTACAAGAAAAATTTATGCTCAGAGAGTCTGGTTTTTGGGTAAGCGTTTTTATAGAAAAAAATATTCCCGCAGGTGTCATAAAAAACTTAAAAGAAGTTTTTGAAGAAAAAGCTGCTCAAAACTTAGTTATAGAAGAAAAATTTGATGGTAATATATTAAAGAAAGTAAAAACAGTTGTTTTCGAAATCTTATAAAAACATTATTTTAGTTTTGTCAGAATCGTTTTCTTCCTTGGTTTTTTTTGTCATTTTAGAATAATCTATAAACTCTACACTTTCGTCATTAATAAATTCTTTCCACTTAGAATTTGGCATGGTTTCTAAAAAAGCTTTCACTTCATTTAAAGAGTCATAGTCCATCTCCATCAATGTTCTAATCATATTTAACCTCAATTGTTCTAAATCTTTACTCATTTTAAATGCTAGTTTACACTCTAAAGATAATTATTTTATTTAAATATTATACAAAGTTTCTAAAAGGTTGATTTTCAAAAATGTACCAATAATAAAAAACAAATATAGCAATACAAAAACAATACCAAACACTTTTGGAATTGATTTAAAAAAACTAATCAGCAACATTAAAACTGTAGCAAGAAGCATGAGCGGAATGCTAAAACCTGTAAATACGGCATCATTGATTATGTAAGGGTGATTTGTAAAATGTCCAATTACTACCGGAATACCAAGTACGCAAAGCATGTTAAACACATTTGAACCAATAATATTGCCAAGTACAATGCCATAACGGTTCTTTTTAACTGCTACAATAGTTACGGCAAGTTCTGGAAGTGATGTTCCTAATGCTACAACGGTAAGCGAAATAATATCTTCTTTTATATTCAACAATTGTGCAACTTTTGTAATTGCCATTATTACAAACTCTGCTCCTGCCCATATTCCAACTCCACTTAGCAATATAAAAACTGAAGATTTTAATATTGATCTATCATTTGGTTCTTCTTCGTCTTCTTCGTCTTCTGGTTTTTGAATAAACACTATATATAAAATATAAGCAACAAGTAAGCCCACAGAAATTAAGCCATCTGTTAAAGAGTATTCATTGTCCCACAAAAAATAAGATACAATGCCTGTAACAAAAAAAAGTATCAATAATGGAGCGGCATTTTTCTTGAAATCTATTTTAAATCCCTTTCCTATAATAATAGCAACGCCAAGAATAAAGAAAATATTTGAAATATTAGACCCTATTACTGTTCCTGAAATAATAGCTGGTGCATCTTTCAAAATTGCTGAAATAGCTACAGCCAATTCTGGCAGAGAAGTTCCAAATGCAACAATTGTAGCTCCTAATACAAAACTTGGAATTTTTAGTTTTGTACCCACAGAAACAGAATCTTCTATAAAATAATCGGCAGATTTTAAAAGCACAAACAAGGAAATAGCTAACACACCAAACCACAAAAAGATCATAAGTAATAATTTAGACTGCGAAATTAAAGAAATAAACCTATTCTATACAAAATTACACTTATCCATTTATAGCTACTACCTCTTCTACTTCTGGAATCATTTTTTGAAGTAGTGCTTCAATACCGTCTTTTAAAGTAGCAGTAGATGATGGACAACCACTACAAGCACCTTGCAATTCAACTTTTACTACGCCTTGTTCAAAAGAACTAAAGGCAATATTTCCACCATCAGATTCTACTGCTGGTTTTACATATTTTTCTAAAAGTAGTTCTATTTTTTCAATAATAGCAGCAGTTTTTTCTGAAGATATTTCTTGCTTTTTTGCACTTTTTTCTTGAAAATCTTCCGTTACGGCAATTTTTCCACTTTTAAAGTAGTTTTTGAAAAATGCCTTCATTTCTATTCCCAACTCAAACCATTCCTTATCTGTTGTATCTGACTTTGTAAGTGTTATAAAATTGTTTGAAATAAAAACCGAAGCTATATCTTCTAGCTCTAAAAGTTCTTTTGCCAATGGAGAATATTCGGTATCTTCTATGCTTGTGCATTCTAGCAAGGCTTTTTCTAAAAGCATAAACGTAAACACAAATTTTAGTGTTTTTGGATTTGGAGTACTTTCGGTATAAATTTCTATGTATTCTGGAACTTGATTCATCGTTTGTAATTTTTTGCAAAGTTATGGAATAAAAATATTTGAACATACAGAATTGCTTTTATTAATGTTGTTTAACTTATTTTTGGTATTCTACCAATACTAATAAGTATCATATTGTTTACTTTTGAGAAAAATAAACTAGCTCCAGAAGAGCGAAACAGCTTTGTTAGAGTATAAAAAAAAACTACATTATAAAGACTCGAAGTAAGAAATTAATGCTTCCTTTTGCTCCGGAGAAAGCTTAGCTTCTGAGTGAGCAAAAACATAAGATTTCATAGGCATTTTTCCCTTTTCTATTTCTTCGGCACATTCTTCTAAAATATGTGCTTGTTCTTTAGCGTCATAAGTATTCCATTCAGAAAAATTAAAATGATCTCTTGCGCCGTTAATATGACTTTTCATTAACCAAGAAACTGGAGCCACATTGCTATACCAAGGATATTTTGATTCGCTAGAATGACAATCATAACAAGCAGATTTTAACATTCCAGCAATTTCTATTGGTGGTTTATTTATTTCTATAAAATCATTAGCAATAACAAGTTCTGGATTCGTTTTGTCAATTCTTACAAATTGAATTAATACTAAAAATATTGCTAATGCTATTAATATTTTCTTTTTCATAATTGGTGTTTAATAATTACAAATATAAGCACAAAATGAATATCTAAATGGTCAAGTTATAAGCTTATTAAATGCTTATTTTTGTTTTTTGAAAAAAGATAATGATGAAAAAAATTGAAAAACAAATACCAGGAAGTTCTAATTTACCCATAAGTTTAGATTTGCATTTTGTAGCAAATGGCAAAGCAAAACCAATTGTAATATTTTGTCATGGGTTTAAAGGTTTTAAAGATTGGGGCGCATGGAATTTAGTGGCAGAAGAGTTTGCTCAAAACGGCTTTGTGTTTTTAAAATTCAATTTTTCTCATAACGGAACTACGCCTGAAAACTTACTTGATTTTAATAATTTAAAAGCTTTCAGCGAAAACAATTACTCAAAAGAATTAGAAGATTTAGAATGTGTTTTAGATTTTGTAAGTTCCAAAAAATTTCCACTAGAAAAAAATGAACTTGATTTCAATAATATTTTTCTGATAGGACACAGCAGAGGCGGTGCTGCAGTTTTAGTAAAAGGATTTGAAGAAGAAAAGATTAAAAAAATAACAACTTGGGCATCAATAGATTCTTTTGATAGATTTGGAACTACAGAACAAATAGCCAAATGGAAACAAGACGGAGAACACATTTTTGTTAATGGCAGAACAGGTCTGAAAATGCCTATTAAATTTCAGTTTTATGAAGATTATATAGAAAATAAAAAACGTTTAGATATAAAAAATGCTGTTTCAAAAACTACAAAACCTATTTTAGTAGTTCACGGTACAGAAGACCCAGCGGTTTATTTTGAATCGGCAGAAAATATTTTTTCTTGGGCTCAAAATGGAAAACTTTGCAAAGTAGAAAACGCCAATCACGTTTTTGATGCTTCACATCCTTTTTTAGAAAAAAAATTACCAAAGCATTTGCAGAAAGTTGTAAACGAAACTATTTTGTTTTTTGAAGACAAATAATTGGTTTTGCTTGCTTGCTCTTGCAAAACACCAAAAAGCAAGAGAGCATTAACGACCTTTTTAATATTTTTATTTTTAATAAATTGGTAGTACTTTTTATGATTAATTATTAGTTTTGTGTTTATGAATATACTTTTATTATGTACAGGAAATTCTTGTAGAAGCCAAATGGCTCACGGAATTTTAAGTGAATACTTTGAAGACGAAGCCAGTATTTATAGCGCTGGCGTAGAGGCGCACGGTGTAAATCCAAAAACTATAATAGTAATGAATGAAATAGGAATAGATATTTCTAATTACACTTCAAATACTATGAAAGATTATTTAGATATTTCTTTTGACTATGTATTTACACTAGGTGAAAATGCAAAAAGAAACTGTCCAATATATTTAGGCGAACCAATAAATACGCACAAACAATTCTTAGATCCTTATAATGCCGAAGGTACAGAAGAAGAAGTACTAAATATTTATAGAAAAATAAGAGACGAAATAGAAAGTTATTTTCTAAATTTTGATTTTTAACTATTTTTTTACATAAAACAAGATTTACTCACTAATATTACTTTGCCGTATTTGATGTTCTAAAAATATCCAAGCTATAAATGTAAAAAAAGCAAATATTTGGTGCAATGTTCCTAGAGGAATTAAAAAATCTTTGTCTAAATAGTTCATTATAGTAAAAACGCCTAAGAAAAATTGAATAAAAATTAAACCCAATACAATTAAGCTAGCTTTATTTAGCGTGTCAGAAATTTTTTCTTTTCTAATTTTTAATACTATATATATAGTTGCTGCAAACAAAACATAAGCCATGCTTCTATGCAGCACTTGAACTATTGCCTTTATATAATTATTGCTTTCGTAGTTTATAAAATCTAAAAAACTCAAGTTTACATTAGAACCAAGGACATCAAAAAGTACATTTCCGCCAGCAAAAAATGGCCAAGAAGTATGAATTGCACCAGCACGCATTCCTGCCATAAGTGCACCAAATATTATTTGTATAAATATTAAACCAAGCATTCTGTGCGGATATTTTCTAAACTTTTTAAACTCTAAATCGCTTACTTTTGGTTGTAAAACCAGCAAAGTAGTTTTAAATAAATAAGCAAAAAGCACCAACGCAATACTAAGATGAATGGCTAGTTTATAAGCACTTACCCAAGTTCGGTTTTCGTTTTCCAAGCCGCTAAAAACCATTATAATTCCAAATGTTGCCGCAATTGCCGCTAAACCAACTACTATCAACAGTCTTTTAATCAACCAAGGCGGCATATACTTTTTATATAAAAAATACAAAAAAGGGAATAAAAATACAAGCCCCATCATTCTTGCCCAAAACCTATGAACCCATTCCCAAAAAAAAATACTTTTATATTCAGAAAGCAACATTTCTGCATGTAAATTTTCAAACTGTGTTTTTGCAAAAGCTTGGTATTTATCAAAAGAAATTTGCCATTCTGCTTCGCTTAAAGGAGGCAAAGTTCCTTTTACTACATTCCATTCTGTAATAGAAAGTCCAGAGTCTGTAAGGCGTGTAATGCCACCAAGCATTACTTGCCCAACTACTAAAACCAATCCAATGATAAGCCAAATACCAACAATTTTTCTTGTTTTATCAGTCATAACGAGCTAAAATTTAATGTAAAATTACTGATTTTTGTAGCTTATTTTCTTATTCAAACTGCTTTTAACTTTTTAAGTTAAATTTGTAATTAAACAAGAACAACTATGAAAATAATTTTTGCCACAAGCAACGAAAACAAAGTAAAAGAAGTAAAAGAAATTTTACCCAAGCACATAGCAATAGTTTCTTTAAAAGAAATGGGATATACTGAAGACATTGAAGAAACGGGAAGTACTTTAGAAGAAAATTCTTTACTAAAAGCACAAACTATATTTGATAAATATAAACTTCCAGTACTTGCAGAAGATACTGGGCTAGAAGTAGATGCGCTGCAAGGCGCGCCGGGTGTATATTCTGCACGCTATGCAGGCGAACATGGAAATAGTGAAGCAAATATGCAATTATTGCTCAAAAACCTAGAAAAAGAAGATAATAGAAAAGCGCAGTTTAGAACCGTTGCAACCTTTATAGCAGAAAACTCGTCTAGTATATATACTGGCGTTGTAAGGGGAGAAATAATCAAAGAAAAAACAGGTGAAAAAGGCTTTGGTTATGATCCAATATTTATTCCTGCAGGTTTTGATAAAACATTTGCAGAAATGAGCAGCCAAGAAAAAAGTATAGTAAGCCATAGAGCTATTGCAATGCAAAAATTTGCACAGCACTTTGAAAACTAAATATTTATGACGATAAATATGCCCGAAGAAAAAAGATTGACGGAAATTATTGAACTTTGTAAAGAAAACGACCGCAAAGCTCAGAGGACACTCTATGATCTTTTTTCAAAAAAAATGTTTGTAGTTTGCCTAAGGTATTCTTCAGATTATAGCGATGCCGAAGATATGCTGCAAGAAGGTTTTATAAAAATTTTTAAAAAAATAGATAAGTATAATCATTCTGGCTCTTTTCCTGCATGGATGAGTAGGTTGATTTCTAATAACTGTATAGACATTATAAGAAAAAAACCAAATTTATATGCAATAACAGAAGGGCATGAAAATACACTAGAAACCTATAACACAAATGCAATAGATAAATTAATTGGGGAAGATATTGTAAATTTAATTCAAAGTTTGCCAACTGGTTATAGAACTATATTTAATATGTATGTAGTGGAAGGCTATTCACATAAGGAAATAGCAGAAAAACTTGATATAAGTGCAGGAACTTCAAAATCGCAATTGAATAGAGCAAGAAAAGTGCTTCAAAAGAAGCTAGAAGAAATAAAAGTATATGAATCTTTGAAAATAAGTAAGTAATGAGTAAAGAATTTGATAAAAAAATTAACCAAAAAATCAGCGAGTCGGAGATAGCTCCATCAGCGGGTTTATGGGAAAAAATAGAGGCAGAATTGCCACAAGAAAAACGAAAAAAAGGCTTTTTTATTTTACCTCTTTTTGGTACACCAATGTTTAAAACTGCAATAGCAGCAAGTGTAATGTTTTTACTAGGTGGTTTTTCTACATATTATTTTATGAATAATAATGCGCCTGCTTTAGCAAACAAAAACAATGTAGAATCAAACACAAACAAACAATTTATAAAGCAAAATAATTTAAATAAAGAAAACAATAATTTAGAGGATAAAAACAAGTTTCAAGCAAAAAACAATACAAAACAAGAAAGTTTAAGTACAAATTTTTTAAGTAAAAAAGCAAATAATAACAAAGCGGCAACTACTAAGTCTGCAAGTGTGTCAAATAAATTTGCAAATAGCAAAAACCCAGCATTAATTTTTAATAACAATATAGTAGCATCAAATAATTCAAATGCCAATTTAATTTTTGGAACCCAAGCAAGAGATTACACTTGGGTTTATGATGAAAATACTGGAGCTTACAGTGTTCAATTAAAGTCTGAACAAGTTCAAAATACAAATTTTGAAGATAATTCTTTAATGGCAAATACTATAAACCAAGAAAATGAGAATGAAACAAGTTTTATGTCTTTAGCAGAAGAAGAGAAAGAAGAAAAACTTGAAATTTTAGAAGAAAATGAAGAAGAACCAGTTTTAAAAGCATTTAATTCAAAAACAAATAGAATAAATTATCAAGGATTTTGGTTAGGTCCAAAAGTAGGTTTTGAAGGTGTTTTTGTAGCAGACGAATTTTATCCAGGTGGAAGCTTTGGCGTAGATGTTGGTTATGATTTTGCTAGCAGTTGGGGAATACAAACAGGATTAAAATATGCTCTAAACAGTAAGATGATTAAACTAGAACAAGATGGAAAAACAATTGACTATAAAAGTGAATTTAATAGTTTGCACATTCCATTATATGCAAGGTATAAGTTTACAAAACTTACCCAAGCCTATTCAAAACCATTGTCGCTTAACATAGTTGGTGGTTTAGATTATGCCTATGCAGATAGAAAAAAACTGCACCAGTTAGGATTAAATTTGGGAGCAGAATATGATATTTTTACACAAGCAGACTTAATGCTTACAGTAGGTGCAAGAGCTGGAATATATAACAACTTAAATCTAAATAAAATAGATGCACCAGAAAAAATTAACAGATACAATTATATGCTAAGTGCTTATTTATCAGTAAGATTTATTGATTGGGCTAAGAAAAATTAATTGAAGAGTTCTACACCAAAATAGTAAGAAAGAACAAAAAGAACAATCCAACCAATTCCTTTTACTAAAAAGAAAGCAAATCCAAAAATGCCAAACTTTTTAATCAGCCTTTTGAAGTTGAACTTGCCTTTTGGAATATCCATAGTATTATCTTGAGATGATTTCATAAGTCTTAAAGTTTGATGTCATTGGAGCTTCTCTACCTTCTTCTTTGGCTTTTCTTAGGTCTTCGAAACCTCTTTTGTGTCCATCTATAAAAGCTTTGCTTTTGGTCCAAGCTTTAAAATTTTCTTCACTTTCCCAATAGCTTACGATTAAATATTCACTTTCGCCATCTTGTGGTTTAAGTACAGACATATTTTGAAAACCAGGCATTTTATCTATTGCACCTTTTCTGGTTGCAAAAAGTTCTTCAAACCTTTCTTTGTAATCTTCTTTGCAGCTGATGTAGTTTACGGCTACGTAATTCATGTTGTTTGTCATGGTATTGTAATTTTATGTAAACATAGTTCTTATTTAGACTAATTACAAATAAAGAATGATTGAAAATTTTAACCTCATAAATTATACCTTTACAAAAAATAATAAAATGAAAAAAATAATATTAATTCTAAGCCTGTTTACATTGTCTGTCAGTTTAAATGCCCAAATAGCTGTAGGAAGTTATGAAGAAAATGGAAGAATAAAAGATTTTAAAGATGGCTCTTACGAAAAACTTTTAAAAACGACTACCATTTTTGTTTTTTCAAATGTTAATGACAAGGCTTTTTATGAAAGCATTTTAAACGAAACTTGGACGCTCACGCCATATGAAATTGTAGATTATAAAGAATTTAGTCCTTTAGATTATTTTTCTGAAGACTACTCGTTTTGTATTTTAAAAGCTTACAAAAATGAATCCCTATATCATAGCTATTTGGAATTGTACATGTACGATATGGAAAGAATAAATAAAATATTCGGAAAAGTAAAATGGGAAAAACTAGATGAAAGACAAACCATAGGTAAAAAATTTACTGTTTCTATGGAAAATCAAATCAGTTTTGGTAAAATATATTTTTATGCACAAGCAGAACTTTTTAAAAACCTACCACCTTTTTCGGGTATGAGTTATGGAAAAACAAAAGGTTTAGGATATAACGCCGCACAAATGAAAAGTAGTACTTACGTAGTTCCAGATGGTGCGTATTTATACTATATGGGTTATTCTAAGCAAGATGAAAAAATAGAGCATTTGAAAACAATGCATGAATCTTTTTATAATGACAAAGTGCATTTCAACTATGAAAAAGGTTTTATTTCAAACTACTTTCAGCAATTTACAAAACAGATGAAAAGTAAAGAATTAAGTTCAAAAACTGAAAATTTTTCATCTCCACAGCTTTCTAAGCTCAAAAACAACACATTATACATTCCAGAATATGTTCAAATAAGTTATGATGGTTGGAAAATTTTGGATACTCAAATGTCTAAGTCAGACATTTCAAAAGTTATGGCTGGTTATAAATATAAATATGAGTTTATAAGTACCGAAGCGTTAGATGAAAAAATAAACGCTGGCGAAGAAATTTATTATTTGAATTATTCAAGAATAACGGCAACACAAATTTTCCAAATTATTAATGCAAAAACTGGAAAACCAGTCTTCAAAATGAAAACAGCAGATTTCAAATATAATATTGGACCAAAGAATTTTGAGAAAATGAGTAAAGTTATTTCAGAATCTTAATTTTTTTATTTTGTTTTTAAAATAATGTGAAGTGAAAACACTTCACACGGCGCAAAAATAGACACACCAGAAAAAATTAACAGATACAATTATATGCTAAGTGCTTATTTATCAGTAAGATTTATTGATTGGGTAAAGAAAAATTAGAATTTAATTTGTTGTTTGATAGGGTTTTGACGACAATCCCAAACACTTAAAACAACTATATGTTTTTCAGTAATCTCATAAAAAAGCATATATTCTTTAATAATTTTTGCTCTTACATTTATTACTGAAGTTCTTTTTCCAATAAATGGGTTTTTACATACCAAATTAAGATGTTCTTGAAAAAGCTTGTTGAGTTTTCGACTGTAAGTATTTGATTGGTTATTTTGATTCCAAAATAAAAAAATAGCTTTTCTATCTTCTTGTGCAGTAAATGTCCAAACGACTATTCTAGACATTTTTTAATATCTTTTTCAGCTTGTTCGTTTGTTAAAAATTTCCCATTTAAATATTGTTTTTGAGCTAACTCAATTTTTTCTTGTTGTTCTTTATTCAATTCTATAAAATCAGAATTATTTTCAAGGTTTAAAATGCTATGCAACTCTTCCAATAAATTAATATCGCTTATCTCAGCGAGTTTATTTATAATTTTTGATTTTAATTCCACTTCAGACATTGTTTTGCTTTTTACGAAAATACGAAATATTATTTAATTAGTTGTTCTTTTTATTGTTAAACGAATAGTGAATTCCTATTAAAAAATTATTAGAAAGATTAAAAAAGGGAACCCTCTTTACAAATGCATTTTGAGGAATATTTATTCTACTTTCAAAAGATAATAGTATATTTTTACTCAAAGTTTGTTTTATTCCTAAACCAAAAGCAAGTCCCCATCCAATTTTAAGAGCAACATCTTGTGAGCGTTTCTTTTT
>CAKZQD010000147.1 GCA_937139485.1 uncultured Bacteroidota bacterium
AATGTTTTATTATATTGTGTCAAAGCCTCATTTGGATTACCACTATAATACAAAATATCTGCATAAATTGCATAAGCTTTAGCATCGTTCGGATGAACTTCTGTCATTGTTTTCGAAAGTTCAGCCAAAGCTTCGGTAACACCATCTTTTACATTTGGTAATTTAACAATATAAGGATATAACTCTTTGACTTTCAAGTCAATACTTACTTCACTACGATTGAATAATGGTTTTAATCCTAATAAATATTGTGCTTCGTTGCCTTCCGCCTTCATATTTTCCGCTATTGCAATACTCGCAACAGGATCTTCAGGATTTGCTTTCAATGCTCGTTTGTAGGTTTCCTTTGCTTTTCCGATTTTCCCTTGTGTATCATAATATTGAGCTAGAACATGATAATATTGTGATTCTTCAGGAAAAGCAGTTATCAAATCTTCCAAAGCGGCAGCAGCTTGTGTCGTTTTTCCCATCAAATGATAAATCGTATGCTTGTGTCGTGACGAACGCTCATTGATTCCAGCTTTGGTTTCTAGCTCGTTATATACCTCAATCGCTTCTCCGAATTTTTTTGCTTTTGTCAATATCGGAATGATTAAAATATTGGTCATTTACAAATTTAATTTTCTTAAATTATAGCTATAACGAATATTTGTAGCTAGCTTAAAGTTTTTATTGATTTTATACTGTACCCCAAGGTCGGTATTTACTTTATTTAACTTGCTGAAATTATCAGACAGTCTCAAATCTTGCATAAAAACAAGTTTAAAGTTGTTTTTAAGTTTATAATCTATTTTTAAACCCGTCCAAAGTCCAGAATCAAAAGTTTTGACAAGCTGCTGAGCCTGCAACTGAAAAGCACAACCTAATAATAAGCAAAACAATAAAACTCTGGGCATAAATAATAATTGTAATAAAATACAAAATTAATCTTTTTTGAAAGTTTAACTAAATATTATTCTAAAACCAATACTTTAATCACCCCCCTTTTCAACTAGAAAGCAGATACGTAATAATAGTAACCATTATAAAAAAAATCAAAGAATTAATCAAGTTAAACTCAGGAATTTCCATTTGTTTTATATGCTTTAAAAATAAGTAAAGCACAAAAGTACCATCAAGGCATAAGCTTTCACTTAACCTACAATAAGAAACAAAAAAAATTAAATTTATTTCTTAGACCTTATTTTACTCAAAGACTCTGGCGTAATACCCAAATAAGAAGCAATCATTTTTTGTGGAACCCGTTGTACAATTTGCGGATATGTTTTTAAAAACTCTTCATACCTATCTAAAGCGCTGTAGCTCATCAGCATCAATATTCGCTTCTGTAAAGTATTAATTCTCTTTATCAGTTTACCTACTTCCTCACTCAATAGTTTAGTAGAAAGCTTCCCAGTTTCAGTAAATAGTTTTTCACCCAAAACCTCAATTTCAGAATCCTCCAGCGCATCTATAAAAAGTGTAGCACTAGCCTGCTTAGTAAGCACCTCTACATCTGTAGCTAGCCAGCCTTCAGGCGCAAAAGTAAATATATGTTCTCTGCCTTTTTCATCTATAATATAAGTTCTCAAAAGCCCTTTTTTCACATAAAAAGCATTAATGGTAGTATCACCATTTTTTTGTAAAACAGTTCCCTTTTTTATCGTTTTAGTTTCAATATGCTTCGACAAAAAATCTAAAGTTTCTTTAGAATATTTCTTTTCTCTAGTAAATTTTTCAATAGAACTTTCCATAATCAATAAGTCTTTGTTTCAAAGATAGTTTATATTTCAAAAAACAAAACCTAACTTTTTTAGTAATAAAGCTTAAAATTGTTGATTTTAATAACATTAAAAACTTTTACAAATAGAATGTCTTTCGTTTGTAGGTGTTTTCCACCAACAATATTTAAGCCCAAATCTTTTTAAAAGGCTTAGCCGCCTCCAGTTGAAAAGAAATATCTAAAAGATCTTTTTCTAAGCCATGATTACTCCAAAGCATCATACCTATAGGTAAGTTTTTTTCATCATCATGACCAAGCGGTAGCGATATTGCAGGGCAACCACAAGCATTTGCATAAGGAGTATAACAAGCCCAATTCATAACGTGATTAAACATTTCATCAAAATCTTGATTGATACCCATTTTCCCAATTTCAGGCGCAGTACTTGTTACCGTTGGCGTTAAAAGCAAATCTACATCAAGCTCCTTGAGGTATTGCTGATAGTCATAGTAAGCTTTTTTAAGCCTATGAATAAAAAATGGCGTTTTAAGCATGTTTTTCTTGTACATAGTTGTTAAACCAGTAGTTAAAGCAGACAAAGCTTTTTTATCAAACTCACCTTTAAACAATAAGTTACCAAATTTATGTGTCATAAAGCCCAGCATAGACCACAAGTTTACAAAGTCATCATGAAATTGGTCTTTTACAGGCATTTTTATTTCTCTAACTTCATGTCCAAGGCTTTCAAGAAGTTTAGCCGTTTCTTTTAAAACCCCATAAGATTTATCATCAGCAACAAAATCTTTTACAGAATATCTAGTAAAGCCAATTTTGTATTTCTTATTGCTCGGCCCCTCTACCAAACCTATTGCAGGCAGTTTTTTATTTTTATAATACTTCTCTGCCTCAGCATAAAAATTGGCAGTATCTCTCACCGTTCTAGTTACTACACCATCTATCGCCAAATCTACTATTTGAGTTTCCAGCATGCTAGAAAGTAGTATTCTTCCTCTTTGCGGCTTTAAACCTACCAAACCACAAGCCGCAGCAGGTATTCTAGTAGAGCCACCACCATCTGCAGTATGTGCTATAGGCACTACACCAGCTGCCACCAAAGCAGCCGAGCCGCCAGAAGAGCCACCAGTAGAATGATTCAAATTCCAAGGATTTCTTGTAGGCTCTTGGTTTGCAAACTCAGTAGTACAAGTAAAACCAAACTCTGGCAAAGAACTCATACCTAAATTTACAAAACCTTGATCAAATATTTGTTTAGCTATTTTATCGGTAGTTTTAGAAGCCTTAGCCTTAGCAAAAGCCTCCGAGCCATAGTAACTTGGCAAGCCTTCTACCAAAGTCATATCTTTTATAAAAGTAGGTACGCCTTTAAAAAAACCAGAACCAATTTTGTCTGCACTTTTCAAACCAGCATCAAAGTTATCGGTAACAATAGCATTAATATCTGGGTTTATATTTTTTGCCCTAGCTATAGAAGCCGCTACTACTTCAGAAGCTTTAAGTTCTTTATTTTTTATCTTTTTAGCAAGTGCTGTTGCATCTAAATTTCCTAAAGCATCGTTTGTGAAGCTGTGTTTTTTTGTGTTTTTCATATCAGCTATGAAAGTAGCTCTTATTTCTTTGCCATCAAAATTTTATAGTCTTCAATACTTTGCAAAATAATTTCTTTTGCCTTAGCAGCATCTTCAAAATCAGTAACTTCTACTGCTTTGTGTTCAAGTTTTTTATAATCTTCAAAAAAGTTTCTTATCTCTTTAAAAAAGTGCTTTGGCAACTCCGAAATATCGTTGATGTGGTTTACAGACATATCGTTTTCTGCTACTGCTATTATTTTATCATCAAGTTCGCCACCATCTTTCATACGCATTACTCCAATAGGTTTTGCAGAAACTATACACATAGGTACTATTGTAATTTGCGAAAGTATAATAATATCCAGCGGGTCATTATCATCGCAGTAAGTCTGCGGTATAAAACCATAATTTGCCGGGTAATACATAGAAGAATACAAAACCCTATCTAACATTAGCAAACCAGACTCTTTATCTATTTCATATTTTGCCCTTGTGTTTTTAGGTATTTCTATAATACCGTTTACAATATCTGGTGCATTTTCTCCATGCGAAACATTGTGCCAAGGATTCATTAATTTTTCATTCATATTTTCATTTTTATAATATTAACCACTAAATCATTCACGCATTCATTCATTCAATCATTACATCATTCACCCATTAAATCAATCACGCATTAGCATACAGTAAAGTTTTAATAATACCATCTGCCAAACCTATTTTAGGTACATAAATATCTTGAGCATTAGTCCATTTCATTACAGATGTAAAAATAGTCAAAGCAGGAATAATAACATCTGCCCTATCCAAGTTTAAATCTAGTTTTAAAACCCTTTCTTCATAAGAATATTTTTTCAACTCCTCCAAATAATTCTCTATATAGCCTAAAGAAAGGGCTTCATTAGCAGCTTTTCTCGATAATTTAAACACTTTATTTATATTTCCTCCAGAACCAATCAAGTTTATTTTTTTATCTTTTGTAACATCTTTTAACCAATTACGCATTTCTTTCCAATGTAATTCAGTTACCAAATTGTTGAGCAAACGAATAGTACCAATATTAAAAGATTTTGAAGTCACAATTTCACCATTACTAAACAAAGTACATTCTGCACTACCACCACCAACATCTAAGTACAAAAAATTAAGTGGTTTGTTTATCAGTTTTTCAATATGCGTAGCAAATATAATTTCAGCCTCTTCTTCGCCAGAAATAATTTCTATTTCTATATCTGTTTCAGCTTTTATTTTGGCTATAATTTCTGCTCCGTTTTTAGCATCTCGCATTGCAGAAGTAGCGCAAGCTCTATATTTTTCTACATCGTGTACTTTCATTAAGTTGGCATAAGCCTTCATGGCATAAAGCATTCTTTTTATATTGGCATCAGAAATTTTTTTATTTACAAAAGCCTCAGTTCCCAGCCGTATAGGCACTCTTGTAATAGCAACTTTTTTAAAGTACACTTTATCTTCAGCTTCTATTACATTGTTTATAAGTAAACGCATGGCATTTGAACCAATATCTATAGCAGCATATTTTTTTGTCTTCATAAAGGCATAAATCTTTAAACAAAAGTAAAAAATATTAGTGAATAAAAATTTTAAGTATATATTTGTGCCATTATGAAGTTATTAGCAGATACATATTTAAATGTTTACACAAAAATAAACGCACCAGTTTGTTCATGGGTAAACATAAAAGAAAGAAGCTGCTAATATGGAGAATTGATAAATCAAAAGAAATTTATAAAAGACCGTAAGCAGATGTTTACGGTCTTTTTTTTGATAAAAATTAAATTATTGCATTCTGTCATTCCTGCATAGGCAAGAATCTCATTTATAAATTGGAAGATTCCTTTAAATAAAAGAATGACTAAAAAATAAAATAAAATGAAAAATTTAAAAATACTTTACAAATTACTAATCCAATGGAAATGGAAGTTCTTAATTTCTTCTATGCTTTTAGTATGTGGTATGTTTTTTAGAACCTTAGAACCACTTATTATTCAAGTATTGGTAGATAATTTATTGCCAATGCTCAATGGAACTTATGAAGCATCTTCTGCTAAAGTTGGTTTTTTTACAAAAACTATTTTGAGTATTCTACCAGCAGTAAGTAAAGAATACCCTTTATATGTTTACTTTTTAGCACTTGGAGCTATTTATTTTGCTATTTCTTTTACCAAAGGAACTATCATGTTTATAGCCAAAGCAATAAATGCATCAGCTACAGAGTCTGCAATAAATAGTTTACGAAACAATATTTTTTCGCACATTCAAAAGTTACCAATGCAATACTTTTCTGATGCTAAAACAGGAGAATTAACGCAACGTGCTACTGGCGATATAGACACGGTAAGAAATTTTATTTCAAACCAAACAGTAGAAATCATAAGATTATCTGCCGTGTTTTTGTTCTCGTTTTTTATGATTTATGCCGAAAACAAAACCTTTGCTATGATAAGTATTTGTTTAGTGCCTATAACTGCCATAGCTGCATTTTATTTTTTTAAAAAAGAAAAGAAAATTTGGCAACTGCACGAAGACGAAAGCGACAAACTCAATAATTTAACACAAGAAAGCCTAGGTGGAATACGTGTAATAAAAGCATTTGCAAATGAAGAAGTAGAAATTGAAAAATTTGAAAAACAAAACAAAGCGAAGCTTGATATTGCATTAATACATGCAAGATTGCATACCGTTTATTGGCCACTTTCAGATATGATTGTAAACGCGCAGGTATTTCTTTCTGTATTGTTTGGTGCCTGGTTTGCGCTCAATGGCGAAATAAGTATTGGGCAGCTTATGGCTTTTTATACTTATGTAGCTATGGTGGCTTTTCCACTGAGGCAAGTAAGCAGATTGCTATCTCAAATGGGAATGGCTCTAGTAGCAGTAGGTAGAATACAAGAAGTTTTAGATGCAGAAGAAGAAGACTTATCGGGTAAAAATTTCAACGGAAAACTAAAAGGAAAAATTGAGTTTAGAAATGTTTCTTACCAATACAAAGGAGCAAAAGAGTTTGCTTTGAAAAATGTTTCTTTTACCATTCAAGCAGGAGAAAATGTAGCATTAATTGGACCCTTGGGTTCTGGAAAATCTTCTTTAATGAAACTATTGCTCAGATTTTATGAACCTACGCAAGGAGAAATATTTATAGACGATGAACCAATAAAAATAATGAGTAAAAAAGACCTAAGATCTAAAATTGGAGTGGTTCTGCAGAAAGCATTTTTGTTTTCAGATACTATTGGAAACAATATTTCGTATATAAATTCTGAAAAAATAAATATACTAGAAACAGCTACAATGGCTGGTTTAACAGATGTGGATGGCACTTTTGTAAAAGGTTTTGATACTATGGTTGGAGAAAAAGGTGTTTCGCTTTCTGGAGGACAAAAACAGCGAATTGCCTTGGCACGTACATTACTTTCAGACCCAGAAGTATTAGTTTTAGACGATGTAACTTCTGCTGTAGACACCATTACAGAAAAAGAAATTTTAAATAATTTGAAAAAAGTAGCGAGCACCAGAACTACTATTAATATTACACATAGAATGAGTTCTTTGATTTTTGCCCACAAGGTAATGATTATAGAAGAAGGGAAGTTGACAGGTTTTGGAACAGAAAAAGACTTGGAAAAAACAAATGCTTTTTTCAAACAAGTTTTAGCTATTCAAAAAAACGCTTCATTAAATTAAAAAATAAAAATGGAACAACATAAAGACAAACAATTTGAAGCAAAAAATACACTCTGGCCATTTTTGAAAAGGCTTTTTGGAGTGGCTTTAAAAAACTATCCAAAAACATTTTGGCTATTGGTTTTTGGAATTTTAGTAACTGCCGTTGCAGATGCTTTAATGCCAAAAATGTGGGAAATACTATTAGATAAATTGGTTTTGCCACAATTAGAAATATTTGAACAAATAAAAGCTTCTGGAGGCGTTTACAAACCAAATATCGAAGATTTTAAACCTTTTATTTTAATGTATTCTACTTGGATAGTTATCATTACACTAAGTGTTTTGGTATTTATTTATGCTGCTACACAAATTCAAGAACGTGTAATGTATGATTTGCGAAAACAAATGTTCGACAAGCTACAATACCTATCTTTTAGCTTCTACGATAAAAACTCGCTCGGTTGGTTAGTCTCTAGAATTACATCTGACACCAACCGTGTAACTGAAATTATTTCTTGGGGATTTGTGCAAGTACTTTGGGGTTTAACCATGATTTTGGCACTTGCTATTATTATGCTTACCATAAATGTAAAATTGACAATTTTGGTTTTACTTACCTTGCCTTTACTTATTATAGTATCGGTAAAATTGCGTTTATTGATTTTAAAATTTTCTAGAAAAGCACGAAAACAAGGTAGCGAACTTACGGCATATTTTATTGAGCATATCAACGGAATAGAAATAAACAAAGCAAGTATGCAAGAAGCGCAAGCAAGCAGCAAGTTTTATACGAAAAGTGCTCAATTAAGAGAATATTCTTTTCGCTCTATGTACTATACTGCAATGTTTATTCCGCTGGTAATTGTTATTGGTTCTTTGGCGGCGGTTATTGTAATTTGGTATGGTGGCTTTATGACCCTTGACCCTATTTATGGTTTTGGAATACCTGTTTTAGGAGCATTTTTTATTGCATCAAGATCTATTTTTGAACCTATTTTTGATATTTCTCGTTTTTATGCCATGGCGCAAGATAGCTTAGCTGCTGGCGAACGTATTTTTTCTTTAATAGATGAAGATATTGATATTAAAAACAAAAATGGAATTGCTTTTGAAAGAATAAAAGGAAGTATAGAATTTAAAAATGTCAGCTTTTATTACAATGAAGACAAACCAATTTTAAGCAATTTTAATTTAGATATAAAAGCAGGAGAAAGTGTTGCCTTGGTTGGTCCTACAGGTCATGGAAAAACTACGGTAACTTCTTTAATAAATCGTTTTTATGAACCTGTTTCTGGTCAAATTTTAATTGATGGCGTAAATTATACCGAAAGAACTTTATACAGTTTAAGAAACCAAATGGGCGTTATTTTGCAGAGTCCACATTTGTTTTCTGGTACTGTGGCAGACAATATTATTTTTGGATTGAAAAATAAAACAAAGCAAGATGTGTTAGATACTTTAAATCACATTGGAGCAGATTCTTTAATAAACAAAATAGATATAGAAGTTGGTGAAGAAGGTGGAAATTTATCTAACGGAGAGCGTCAAATGGTTTCATTTGCGAGAGCGGTGATAAAAAACCCAGCAATATTAATTATGGACGAAGCAACTTCGAGTGTAGATACGCTTACAGAAGCAAAAATTCAAGCAGGAATAGATAAAATTATACAAGGAAGAACGTCTATAATTATAGCACACAGGCTTTCTACTATTAAAAACTGTGACAAAATAGTAGTAATAGAAAACGGAGCAATTGGCGAAATGGGTTCACATGATGAATTGATGAAATTGGACGGACATTATGCGCATTTGTATGAAAATCAGTAGTGCGAGTAAATAAAAAGCGAAGAATAAATAAAGTAGGTCAAATTCTCCTCTAGAGAGGAGTTAGAGGTGTGTTGTTCGGATTTAAAACACACCCCAGCCCCTCTCAAGAGGGGATTTGGACTTACAAGTCCTGTTTATTTAATTTTAGCTATAAATTTGAGTTTTTTTTAATGAATTTTTTTGTAGAAAAAGTAAAGCAGATCATCTTTCCCTCTTGAGAAGGATTAAGAGTGTGTTGTTCGGTTTATAAAATAAGTAATGGTCATTATATTAAATCATTCTTGCATTCAATCATTAAAAACAATAGTTTTGCAAAGTGAAAAACCAAAAACAATTCGCAGATAAAATAAGTCTTTGGGGCGTTTCTAACAATCGAGAAATGCCTTGGAAAGGCGAAAAGAATCCTTACTACATTTGGCTTTCAGAAATTATACTGCAACAAACACGTGTAGAGCAAGGTTTAAAATATTTTGTTGCTTTTAAAGAAACCTTTCCTACTGTTTTTGATTTGGCAAAAGCGCCACAAGAGCAAGTGCTGAAACTTTGGGAAGGCTTGGGCTATTATTCTAGAGCAAGAAATTTACATTTTACTGCAAAATATATAGTAGAAGAACTAAATGGTGTTTTTCCAGATAATTTTAATGATTTATTGAAACTAAAAGGTGTTGGAGCTTATACCGCAGCAGCAATTGCATCTTTTGCTTATGATATTCCTAAAGCAGTTGTAGATGGAAATGTAATTAGAGTTTTATCTCGTTATTTTGGAATAGAAACACAGTTTGATAAAGCCAAAGAAAAAGCCAATTTGCAAAACTTTGCAGATGAAATTATAAATACACAAAATCCAGCAATTTACAACCAAGCCATTATGGATTTTGGCGCAAGCATTTGTACACCAAAAAAAGTAGATTGTTCGCAATGTTTTATAACTGAAAATTGCTTTGCCTTTAAACACAATAAACAGCTAGAATTACCTCTGAGTAAAAAGAAAATTAAAGTAAAAGACCGTTTTTTTAGTTTTTTAATACTAAAACATAAAAACGACATACTTATAGAACAAAGATTATCAAAAGATATATGGAAAGGCTTGTACCAATTTCCTATATTAGAACACAAAAAAGAGGCTATAAGTAATAAAACAAAACTTAAAGCTTTAATATCTGAAAAACTTGATACGATTGATTTTGAAATATTAGAAGTGTCAGAAATTTTTAATCAAAAGTTAACACATCAAAAACTAAACGCAAATTTTGTAGAAATAGCATTAAAAAAACCTATAAATACTAATTTTTTGAATACAAGCATTAAAAATATAAGTAAATTTACATTTACGAAAATAATAAAAGTAAA
>CAKZQD010000148.1 GCA_937139485.1 uncultured Bacteroidota bacterium
AACAGAACACAATTATAGAATTATTTATAAGATAATCAATAAGAATCAAGTTGATATTCTTTTAATTCATCACGGAGTGAGAGATTTTAAGCGTTGAATAATAAAATAAAACTATAACAAAACCTAAATTAATACAGGGTTCAATTGTAAAATTTAAAGTTCCGATATTTAAGAAAAAGCGTCAAATTTTTGATTTGACAAAAAGAAAAAAATATATTGTAAAAACAATGATTTGACTAACTGAATAAGTTGAAGTTCAGTGATTTTTAAACCTGTACCAATTTTAGCTAACCGTCAATCAAAAATAAACAAACCAATTCCTATTTCTCATTTCCCAAAGCCAAAGCGGCTTTTATTTTTTCGTAAGAATATTTTTCTTCTAGTTTTACAAATATGTCTTTTAAACCAGCATCTTCTGCTAAAGATTTTGCTGCAATAATAATTTGAGCCACTTCTACTCTACTTACAAATTGGTACAAATCTACTTCTATTCCTTGCTCGTAGCATTTTACCAAATGACCAACAATAGTTCCAGAACCCATTTCGCGTTCTTTTGCTATTTGTTCTATTGATTTTCCTACTTGAAAAAGTTTTAATGATACTAAATGACTATCTTTTGTTCCTTTCTTTTTTGCTGTTTTTTTTATAGTTTTATTTTCTGTTTTTTTCTTGTAGTTCAAGCTTTTATTTGCTGCCAAAAATTCTAATATGATAGAAATAAAAACATCGCCGTAAACTTGAAGTTTATTTTCCCCTACTCCATTTACGTTCAAAAACTCTTGTGGTGTTACGGGTAGTTTTATTACCATGTCTTTTAGCGATTTATCACTAAAAATTACAAAAGCGGGTACATTGTTTTCTATGGCTAATTCCTTTCTTTTAATTTTTAATTTTTCTAATAATTCTGCTCCTTCGGTAAGTTCTTCTTTTGTAGCTAATTTCTTAGGTTCTTCTTTTGTAGCTTCAAAAGCTTGTGGTTTTACTAGTGCAATTTTCTTTTTACCAAACAAAATATTTTCTCCAAACTGTGTAATTCTTAATCTTTGGTTTTTAGCAAAATCAATCTCAAAAACGCCTTGATGAATCATTTGCAAAATATAGTTTTGCCAGTCGAACCAAGAAATATCTTTTCCTGCTCCAAAAGTTTTTACTTTATCGTATCCGTTATTTATTACATCTTGATTATTTGAACCTCTCAAAACATTTATCAATGTTCCAGCTGCTACAAATTCTTTCATTCGTTTGCTTGCAGAAAGTGCTTTTTGTGCTATTAAAGTAGCGTCAAATGTTTTTGGTGGATTGGCGCAAACATCACAATTATTACAATTTTCTTCTAGTATTTCATTAAAGTAACTCAGTAATATTTTTCTTCTACAGGTTCTAGCTTCGGCATATTTTTGCATACTTTCTAGCTTGGCAAGCTGTATATCTGCTTGTCCGCTATCTAGTGCAAACTGCTTCAACATTACAATATCGCCATAAGAGTAAAAAAGATATGTTGCTGCATCTAAACCATCTCTGCCAGCTCTTCCAATTTCTTGGTAATAGCCTTCCATATTTTTGGGTAAATTATAATGCATTACAAACCTGATATTAGATTTGTCTATTCCCATTCCAAAAGCAATAGTTGCACAAATAATTTGAAGCTTATCATTAGAAAAATCATCTTGTATTTGGTTTCTTTTTTCGGCAGAAAGTCCTGCGTGATAATAGCCAGCTTTGAAACCTTCTTTCTGCAATTTTGCTGCAACGGTTTCTGTAGATTTTCTACTTAGGCAATAAATAATTCCACTTTCAAAAGGATGTTTGTTTACGATTTC
>CAKZQD010000149.1 GCA_937139485.1 uncultured Bacteroidota bacterium
AGATTAAAAGCGTCTGAAGACAAGAAGGAAGCAGAAGGTATGTTTTCTACTGTTGTATCTATGTTAGATAAATTAGCTAAAAACAATATTATTCATAAGAATAAAGCTGCTAATTTAAAATCTAAATTAGCTAAGCACGTTGCAGCTTTATAAGCTATTCTTTTTTAAAAGTTAAAAAAACGTTTTGATATAAGTCAAAACGTTTTTTTTGTTTGAAACATTAATGCATTAATTAGAGATCAAGTCCAAAAGGGATCAAGTCCAAAAGTTGTGGAATTTTAAGATTATGCAAAAATAGTTGCGAATCTAAATAAGAAGAACGCTACGTTTCTAACCTCTCTGAACTGTACTCTAAAAGCTTTTATTTTTTGCATTAAAAGATTCTGCAGAAGCATTTGTGCTTCTGTTATCAAAGTAGTTGAGTATGTTTTGATAATGTATAGACATTGTTCTAGCTATGGTGCTGAAGCTCTTGAACTCTGCTTACCTTACTTTTTCGTCCCATTTTGCTAGTCTGATTAAGCCAGAGGTTTTATTCTTAGTATTATTAAATATCCAAGATAATTTTTGGCATAATTTATATGCTTTTTCTAGATCTGGGTATCTTTCAAAGAGAATTTCTGCTCTTAATGATTGATTTTTAGTCCATTCAAAACTTGGTTTATAAAGCAGGTATCTACTTCTAGCTAGTAGTTAATTGAGCGTATCCCCATTTTTGAGTAGTTTTGGTTTGAATTTTAAGGATTTACTTCTTGCTTTTTCGTTTGTTAAGATGGTATATAAATCACCATTGGAGAAAGCAGTCTCATCCAAGGAAAGATGACTACCTAAACTCTCTGGAAACAACAACCAGTCAGTAGCGTGTAATTTTTGATTCCAAGATTTAAAGTCGCTTAAATAATCTCTGTACTGTCTTTGCCATATTTCTAGGTTTACATCATAAAAATTAGCGATGATTGCTGTGCTGGAATCGTTTTTATTAATAGAGTGATTTTAGTTCCCTTTGCTACTAATTGCCAATCTCTTGTCACTACTTTACTGGTGTTTTCATTGAGCCATCTACGTCTTGTTATATGTAAAAAAACATTCTTTCCTCGAATAGGAAAATCTTGTACAGTAGCTTCTAGAAAGAAACCTTTAGAGGTCAGTTTAATACCTTTAAATTCATCAGGAATCTCATTGAGTTCGGTAAAATAAAAGTGGATTTCTTCTTCTTTAATCTCGTGCCTAATCAAATCAAAATACTTAACAAATACTTATGGAAGTAGTAAATGGAATGCAGTAAAAAGAGTATCGGAAGACATAGAAGTTTTAACCTTTAAGTTCAATCACTTTTAATTTCTCCACAACTTTTTGTGTTGAGCCTGAGTTATTTTCTGAATGTGTCTTTTAATTACTTTTTTTCAATAAAAAAGACTTCCGTTTCCGAAAGTCTTTAAATTAATTATATAGATTTCCCCCCAGATATCTATTCTCTATTTCTTTGACACATACTTTTATGATTAGTCACTTTTTAATTAACTTTTTTTCGAAAAAAAAATTCATTTCTAAAAATCTTTTAAGACTATTATTTTATAGTAATTTTACTATCTACCACATCTTTAATTGGTAATACTATTTTACTACCTTTATCTGTAGTAATTGTTATACAAATATTATCTATTGCGACAACAAGACCTTCAATATCTCCAACAATAACCTTTTCACCTATTCCTATATTTTTTCTTGAATAATACCCAAATAGTAATCTTGAAACTACATCTTTAGCCCCTAATCCAAAAGCAATAGAAAATGCTAAAAGAACCGAACCTATTAAAAGTGTTAAATTACTTTTTATTACTGATGTATCAACACCCGCTTGATCTAATGCTGTTATTGACAGAAATACTACTATTAAATAAAACGCGATATTACCAACTACATTTCCTCCAGAAATCTCTAACGATTTAAACATTGTTTGTATCGCTTTTTTTACCATGGTACCTAAATAAGCACCTACTACAAAAATTCCTAAAGCCGTTAATAACTTAGGTAAATATGCAAAAAAACTTCTTATACCATCTGAAACAACATCTAATCCAAAAATATTTGAACCTGCCATTACAAAAGTTAAAATCAAAAACCATTTTAACACCGCTAATATTACATTTGTTAATACAATATTTATTGTAGAATTACCAAAAATTTCTGTTTTACTCAATTTTGTAGACCATTCATCAATCTTAGTTTTGGTTAAAGCTTTTCTTACTATAAATAAAAAAAACTTTATAATTAACCAAGCAACTATTACAAAACCTATAAAACCTAATGCAGTTGGTAGTGAGTTAATAATGTTTTGAAAAATATCCTGAAAAGGCTTTAAAATGTTAATTTGAAGTGCATTCATGATTCTTTTATTATATGGTTTATATTTTTTTACTCTTTTTTATTCTTAAAATCCTTTTTAGATCTTCCTCCTCCTAATAAATCGGCAATTGTATTTGGGCATTTAACCACAAATAAATCAGCCATATCTATAGATAGCTTTATCATTGCCACATCACTAAGTACTTTTCTTTTTAGTATCTCTGGCAATTCTTCATTATGTAATATTTTCTTAAATGGATTCTCCATAATTATTACAGTTTGTTATATGCGTTTATAACTTTTTCTTTTGCTCTTTTTAAACGCATTTTTACTGCGCTATCTCCTAAATCTAATATTTGTGATATTTCTTTTATACTCATATCATCTTGATATTTCATTAGTAAAATCATTTTCTCGGGAGGAGCAATTTTTTCGAGTGCTTTTACTAATTTACCTGCTTTTAATTCAAATAATTCGGTATCGTCTATTTCATCTTCATTATAATCATCTTTAACCTGATCTGTTACAACAGTTACTTTTTCTTTTTTCTTTTCCTTATTTCTTTGAACATAATTTACGCAAAAATTATACGTAAAAGAATACAACCATGTAGAAAACTTAGATTTACCTTTAAAAGTTCTTAATTTTATAAATAATTGAATAAAAACATCGTGAGTTAAATCTTGTGCTTCTTCTTTATTTTTAGAAAAACCGTAGCATTTATTATACACAACACTAGCATATCGGTCATATAAAACAGCGAATAAATGAGTATCATTTTTTTCTACTATTTTACTAACCAACTCTTCATCATTTAGTTGTGTAGTATCTAGATTTTTCAAAAGTTAACTTTCGATATTATTTTCTTGAATTCATTTTTTAGACCCAATTAATAACTAATGGTCACAATTATTAGCAATAACAAACCTAACAATTCTTTATTTATCAATAAAATAAAAAAAACATTACTTTTTTGTAACATTATTAAAGCGTCTAACGTATAAGGTAATGTAGACGGATTGATGAATTAAAAATATTACTTAATTAGATGAGACAACTAAAAATTACCAAGCAGGTTACTAATAGAGAAACTGCTTCATTAGATAAATATTTACAAGAAATAGGAAAAGTAGATTTAATTACTGCTGATGAAGAAGTTGAATTGGCACAAAGAATTAAAGCTGGTGACCAAAGAGCTTTAGAAAAATTAACTAAAGCTAACTTGCGTTTCGTTGTATCGGTTGCTAAACAATATCAAAATCAAGGATTAACATTACCAGATTTAATTAATGAAGGTAATTTAGGTTTAATTAAAGCGGCTAAACGTTTTGATGAAACTCGTGGTTTTAAGTTTATCTCATATGCTGTTTGGTGGATTCGTCAATCAATATTACAAGCATTAGCAGAACAATCTCGTATTGTACGTTTACCGTTAAACAAAATTGGTTCTATCAACAAGATTAATAAAATGTATGCTTTCTTAGAGCAAGAAAACGAAAGACCTCCAAGTCCAGAAGAAATTGCTAAGAAGTTAGATATGACTGTTAACGACGTAAAAGAGTCAATGAAAAACTCTGGTCGTCACGTATCTATGGATGCTCCTTTAATTGAAGGAGAAGATTCTAACTTATACGATGTATTAAACTCTGGTGAATCACCAAATCCTGACAGAACTTTATTACACGAATCTTTACGTATTGAAATCAACAGAGCTTTAGAAACCTTAACACCTCGTGAGGCTGATGTTGTAAAATTATATTTCGGTTTAGGTGAACACCAACCAATGACTTTAGAAGAAATCGGTGAAACGTTCGATCTAACTCGTGAGCGTGTACGTCAAATTAAAGAAAAAGCAATCAGAAGATTAAAACACACTTCTAGATCTAAAATATTAATGACATACTTAGGCTAGAGGCCGCAGGCCTTTTTTTTGCATTCCACTTATAAGAATCTGCTTAAACAAAGTTTTTTTAGACTTAAACGTCAAGCTGAATTTATTTCAGCATCGCATAAAACTAAGAACTACGGCTAATCAAAATGCTAAACTGAAATAAATTCAGCTTGACGGATTCGATTTTATAACGATGTAATATTTTTAAATAAAATTACAAAACTCTCGATTTAATTTTCGGGAGTTTTTTTTATTTGAAGCCTTTTCCTGCTTTCACTACTCGCTTTTTTTTCATCCTTCAAAAAAGAGCTCACACAAACCGTTCAATCAGGGCTAAGCATATTTATCCATTTTATTACTTTACCATAGTTTCATGCAAAGTCGAATTAAGTATCTTTGCACAAAATAACAACACAACAACAAACAAATGAGTAAATTAATTGCACCATCAGTGTTAGCTGCAGATTTTGCTAACCTACAAAGAGACATCGAAATGGTAAATAATAGTGAAGCCGATTGGTTTCATATTGATATTATGGACGGTGTTTTTGTTCCAAACATATCTTTCGGAATGCCTGTTTTAAAAGCAATTTCAAAACACGCCAACAAAACAATCGATGTACATTTAATGATTGTTGATCCTGACAGATATATTCAAACTTTTGCCGATTTAGGCGCAGATATCTTAACGGTACATTACGAAGCTTGTACACATTTACACAGAACAATTCAAGCAATTAAAGCGGCTGGTATGAAAGCCGGAGTTGCCTTAAATCCGCATACACCAATTGCTGTTTTAGAAGATGTAATTGCCGATTTAGATTTGGTATGTATTATGAGTGTAAATCCTGGTTTTGGTGGACAATCATTTATAGAAAACACCTATAAAAAAGTAAGTCAGTTAAAACATTTAATAGAATTCTCAAATTCAGCCTGCCAAATAGAAATTGATGGTGGTGTTACCGACCAAAACGCCAATCAACTTATTGAAGCTGGTGCTGATGTTTTAGTAGCGGGAAGCTTTGTTTTTAAAAGTGATAACCCCACAGAAACTATTAAAAATTTAAAAGAATTAATCAACTAAAAAAAGAGGAGGTATAAAAACCTCCTCTTTTTAATTTTAAAATTGCGCTATTAAATAATTAATTAAATCTGTTGTAGTAACAATACCTACTAATTTATTATTATCAACAACTGGCAATGCATGAAATTCTTTTTTAGCCAAAATCTCAGCAACTTCTTTTATGGTTGCTGTAGCGTTTACGGTTACCAAATTTTTAGCCATTACCTGATCAATCGTAAACATATTATACACTACTGTATCTACATCTGTTTCTTCTTCATCGGTTGCATCAGCAAAGCTTATTCTTAATAAATCAGTATAACTTAACATTCCTTTTATTGCCAAACCACTTACCACGGGAATATGTCTTATTTTTTCTTTTTTGAATAATTTTTCTGCAAGCATTAAATCATCGGTACTACTTAATGTAATTACATTCTTACTCATAATTGCTGAAACTGGGGTTCTTTTTTTCATTTTACTATAGATTTATCGTTAATTTCCATAACAAATTTCAGGAATAAACTCCCAATAAAATCTGATTAAAATCATACTTAAATATTTTATATTTTTGTAAATTATCACCTGTAAACACCTATAAAATTGATTGATAAATTAAAAAAACATTACGGTTATTTATTTGAAGAAGATTTAATTAAAGAGATCGCTGAGGTGGCAACTTATAAAGAATTTAAAGAAGAGGCTATTATTATTGATGTTGATAGTTATATGGTTGCTATTCCGCTAATAATTAGCGGTGCAATTAAAATTTTAAGAGAAGATAAAGACGGTGATGAATTAGTTTTGTACTATATCGAAAAAGGGGACACCTGTGCCATGACACTTTCATGCTGTATGGGCGAAACTAAAAGTAAAATTAAAGCAGTAGCAGAAACGGATGTTACTTTGTTAATGATTCCTAAAAACAAAATGTCGGAATGGTTAAGCAAATACAAAACCTGGCAAGAATATATTTTACAAAGCTATCATGCAAGGCTTAATGAGTTTATTGAAGCGGTAGACTCTATTGCTTTTTTAAACATGAACGATCGCTTACTTAAATACCTAAAAGATAAAGCAATGGTTATTGGTGACGATATTTTAAATGTAACTCATTTACAAATCGCAAATGATTTACACACCTCTAGAGTTGTTATTTCTAGATTATTAAAAGCTTTAGAGAAGCAATCGAAAATTGAGCTAGGTAGAAATCAAGTGAAAATTTTGGAACTTTAATATTTTAGTACCTATTTATCATTTTTCTTACATAAAAAGCAGTAGATAATATCTACCGCTTTTAACTTTACTCTCTTTATTTGTGACTGCGAAGGGATTCGAACCCCCAACCATCAGAGCCGAAATCTGATATTCTATCCAGTTGAACTACGCAGCCTTTTTTGATTTACATCAAATTCTTTTTTACTAAAGAAGAAATCGTTTTTCCATCAGCTTGACCTGCTAATTCTTTTGAAACCATCCCCATAACTTTACCCATATCTTTCATTCCTACAGCACCTACTTTAGTAATTGTTGCTATTACTACTTTTTCAATTTCCTCATCAGATAACGCTTCAGGTAAAAACTGCTCTAAAATAACTGCTTCTGCTAATTCTGGAGCAGCTAAATCTTCTCTTCCTTGTTCAGAAAAAACTACCGCACTATCTTTACGTTGCTTTACTTGTTTCTGAATAATTTTCAATTCTTCTGCTTCAGTAATCGCTCCTGTTCCAGTTTCAGTATTTGCCAACATAAAAGCCGATTTTAATGCTCTAAGCGCTGTTAAAGCAACGGTGTCTTTCGATTTCATTGCTTCTTTCATCTTATCCATTACCTGTTTTTGCAACCCCATAGTTTTTGTTTTTAGTGATAAAAAATTCCCGACTTAGCGGGAATTTTAAAAAAGTATTTTCTTATTTTATTAATCTACATTGTCATGTAAAAACGAATTATTTGAACGTGACAATCCGTTATTATCAGCATTTAAAGCAGTATCTGACTTGCTAATATCTGCTCCTGCATTTATATCAACTCCCATTCGTTTATACGCTGGCTGACGTTCTATATCATCAATATTACGATTTACCTGATCGTTAAATTTATGATTAAAACCTTTCATTTTTTCACGCCTTTCTTCCGTTCTTTTTCTTAATTCAGAAATTGTAATCTCTAATGGAGAAACCTCTTCACTTGTTGTTTCAATATTATTAATTTCTTCTTGAGTTTTGGTTCTTACTTGAAACTGCAACTCTTCTTCAACCTCTTCCTTTATAATCGGCGTAGAACTTTTACCAATAGTCGGCTGCACATTAAAATCATCTAAAACATAACGCTTTTCTATTTGATGTCCTTTTGGCATCACTTCTTCAGCAACTACGTTCATGTTTTTAATTTCATTTGTTGTAGTTACTATCGGTGATTTTGGCTTTATTTCTTCATAAGAATTTACTGGTAAATCAAACAATAAATCTTGTTGAATCGGTTGTTGTCTTACTTCTTTCTCAACATTACGTTCTGCTGCAATATTTGTTATTATAAAATCATCTTCAGAAATTGTTTCAATCGCAATCTCATCACAAACTACATTTATATTTCTTATTGCTTCAGTTGTTGGAATTAAATTAAACTTAGGTGCTGCAACTTCTTCTTTTAAAACATGTACAACTTTCGCTGGCGTGCTTACCGTAAGAGGTTCGTTAATTGCTGGCGCAACCTGCACTTTTTGTTCACCAAAATTATAGGTTGCCTTTTGCTCATCTTCTAAAGTATGCACAATTTTTTTTACCTCAGTATTTGTAATTGTTCCTTGCTGATCCGCAGTAAAACCTGTTGCTACTATTGTTACTACAATACCATCTTCTAACGACTCATCTTCTCCAACTCCCATAATGATGTTGGCGTCATAACCTGCTTCATCTTGAGTTCCATCCTCTAAATTAGTAGTTGTACCTTTCATACCAGTCGGAGTAATAATAATATCGACAAAAGATTCCATATATAGAGAAGCGATGGCACTTTGTAATGTTCTACCCATATCAGTAGTATTGTATTTTACACCACCTGTCATACCTCCAAAACTTCCTAATTTATATATATTTCCATGTTTAAAAGTTACTTCTTCCGTACTAAAATTATAACTGTATTTACCTTTCATATGTAATGTATTTAATCGTATATAAGTATCAATGTCATTATTATTTATATATGAAAAATAGGCGAATAATTTTTTCTGAATGGGGTCTAATTCTTTTGTTGATTTCCCACTATAATTCAATTTTCCAGATTTATCAAATGTAAAAAACCCTTCTCCAAATGCTTTATTTATTGCACCAAGTACAGCTTTTCTATCATTTATATTTGGGACTACAATTTGCAATCCATCAGGGTCAATAAATAAAACAGGACTATTGCCAACAAAAGTATATGGAGACAATCCAACATACTTTAATGATAACTTATCTCTTGCTGACCATCTTCCCAGTCTTGGGTCATATATACGAGCCCCAAAGTCAAGAGAGTTTCCAGAGCCTTTAAGATCATCATCTTTCTCCATTCCATTTAATCCAAAACGGTAACTTGGAGTAGAAAAAGAACGCCCGGGCATAGTTGAGCCGAATGGATAATAATCAATTGCGTTAATAATATTTATCATTACCTCACAACTTATTCTTTCTCATTTCCAACCTGCAACATATACTTTGCCACAGCTTGTTTTACATCTTCAGGTAAATGCTTTTGTGAAGGCATTTCTGGGTAATCGGGTCTTTTGTGTATTGGCTTGTTTATATAGTCAACAATTCCTTGAGGATTGTTTTTATAAATAGCCTGTATTGCTTTAATTTCTGGACCAACTATTTGATTATTGAAAGAATGACAACCAGCACAAATACCATAAAAAGCCAATTTTCCTTTATCTTTTATAGAAACATCTCTTGGCTCTACAGGGTTTGCCAACATATATGATTTTACTTCCTTTGTAGAAACTGGTTCGCAGTTGGCAAAACTTTCTAAACCAAGTGTTACATATCTTCCTCTGTTCAATATGCAATTATTATTTCCTCCACCAATAAAACCTATATCAAGTGATTTTTTAAAAGCCAAATCTCTAACTTTTTTTATAATTCCAGACGGGTCGTAACCATTGTTTTCCATATAATTATCCAAAATTGTTATCTTGTCTGGAAACTGATCTATGCCTTCATCTGTAGAAAATTTAACCTCTGCATTGTCTAGGTCTGTAACGGCTATTGCAAAACTTTTGTTTCCTATAAAAAAGTTATCTTCTACAGTAACTTCATCTGCAGCTAGTACCAAAAGCCCTGTTCCTGGAGGAATAGTTGCCACTACAGAACCAGGTGCGCCAAAATTGTCGTGATTATTGTTAATGACAAAATTTTCTCTAAAAATAACATCATAACAGTCTTTTATAGGTAAGCCAGGTGTAATAAAAGCCAATAAACCACCCGTATTATCGTGTACATAATTGTTTTCAACCAAACAATGTCTCGAATTTTCAATTTCTATTCCTGCAACAGATTCAAAAACCTCATTGTTTCTAACGTCTATATTATCGCACATTCCTATATATATAGCGGCGTCTTCTATACCAGAAACTTTATTTAGTTCTACCAAGCCATTTTTTCCATACTGAGGAAAAATTCCATATACACCAGTATTTTCAATAAGATTGTTTCTAATAATAAAGTTGTTTCCTGCTTGCCCCATTATGGCGTTTCCTTTAAAATCTACAATTTTGAAGTTTTCTATAGTAATTCCATTTCCAGAGTATAAAAAGGCATCGTTTAATTCTTTTTTACCGTCTAAAGTTGGTCTTTTTCCATTTTCTATCACACCATAAAAACGAATATTGTCTTTATCTATATAAACAGTTTCAGAATATGTTCCCGGAAAAACCATTATCACATCACCTGGTTTTGCCTTTGCTACAGCAGCTTGAATAGATTCTCCATCTTTAACTTCTATGGTTTCTCCTTGAATAATTTGAGACTTTTCGCCATTAGCTTCGCCGCCATCAAAAAAACTTGGTGCTACAGTTTCTGTGGCCTTTGGAGCTAAAGCAAATTTACCAATTCCGATACCTATTACTAAAAGTAAAAGTGCGCCTAATATTTTAAATATAGTTTTCATTTTTTTATGTTTTTTGTACTTGCATTGTAAATATAAATAATTTTAAAGAAATTATAAACCAGAAGGGTTTTTTTCTGGCACCTTAGGTTTAAAGCTTTCATCGGTAAGCGTTTTCAGAAAAGCCGTAATTTGTTCTATTTCGTACTCTGGAAGTTCTGGCTCCCAAATATGCCAATGTACAATTAAATTTATACTATCTGGAACGGCGTGTGCTCTTCCCTGAGTATAAAATCTTGTAGTTTCTTCTAGCGTAGCAAATTTTCCAGAATGATTATACGGAGCCGTTAAGGCTATGTTTCTAAGGCTTGGCACTTTAAATCCTCCATTTAGCGAGCTGTCTTTTCTTGGTATTGCAGCTCCTTTATCAAAAGGATTTCCTGCTGGTTCTGGTGTGCCAATTACGGCTATTTGTTGGTTGGTAAAAAGTGGTGGTGTATGGCATTCTGCACAGCGAGCCACAAAAGATCTAAACACATTCATTCCTTTTATTTCTTGTTCGCTGAGTGCATCATGATTGCCGTGTGCGTATTGGTCGTATTTACTATTTAAAGAAATTAAAGAGCTTTGAAACGCAGCTATGGCTGTATAAATTTCATTTTCGAGTATGTTTTCTTCCTTTTTTTTTGGAAAAGCCTCTTGAAACAATTTTTGGTATAAGTCAATATCGTTTAATGTTTTTAATAGGTTTTCTGGCGTGTTTCCCATTTCATTTTCGGCATAAAGAGGACCTTTCATTTGCTCTTCGAGCGAAGCTGTGCTAGCGTCCCATTTTAATCTTTTTAGAAAAGCAACATTCCACAAACTAGGAGCAGATCTTGTTGTTTTTAATCCATCAACGCCATCGCTAAATGCTTTTCCATCGGCAAAACCTTTATTTGGTTGGTGGCAAGATGCACAAGAAACCGAGCCGTCTTTAGAAAGTGCAGGGTCAAAAAACAAGTAGCGTCCCAAATCTATTTGCTGAGGACTAAAACCATCTCGAATTTCTGGCAAGCCTGTTTGTAAGCCGCCTACGCCAGCATTGTTTGGCGAGTCATACATATTGTACATGCTTCTGTGAACACATTGGTTGTTTTCGTTACGTTCAAAACCCGGTGGGCAGTTTGTGCTGAGCAAAAAACCTTTTTCTACACTTGTTTCTAAGTTTTGTTTGTTTGTATATTCTTGTTTAAGCTCATTCTGTTCACTAGAACAAGCAAATAAGAAGACTGAAAATAGAAATAGGTAAATAGTTTTTTTCACTTTAATAATTATAAGCCAAAGATAAGATTAAAATTATTTAAGTGCTATCATTCTAAGGCTTTAAACTGAAAGCCTTTTTCCGAAAAATATTTTAATACTTTTGGTAATGTTGCTTTCATGTTTTTTTGAGCTTTTATACTGTCATGAAATACTACTATAGAACCCTGCTTGGCATTTTTTATCACGTTTTGGTAGCAGTTTTCTTCACTAATATCTTGGTCAAAATCATAGCTCATAACGTCCCACATAATAATTTGATGTTTTTCTAATATTTTGGTTCTTATACCCGGTTTTAGTTTGCCATAAGGTGGTCTAAAATATTTAGAATGAAAAACTTTTTCGCAGCTAGCAATATCTGTAAGATACTTTTCCTTTTTGGTTTTCCAAGCGTTTAAATGGTTGTAGGTGTGGTTGCCTACGGTATGTCCTTCGCAAATAATATAGTCTAAAAGTTTTGGATACATAACTACATTTTTACCTAAGCAAAAGAAAGTTGCTTTTGCATTGTATTTTTCTAGTTGGTTTAAAATCCAAACTGTAATTTCTGGAGTAGGTCCGTCGTCAAAAGTTAAGTAGATTGCTTTTTCGTTAACATCCGCATTCCAGGTTAATCTAGGAAATGCTTTTTTTGCAATTTTAGGCGTTTTAGCTATTTGCATCTGTTTTAGGTAGTTTTTGAGTTAATAATTTTATTGTTTTAGTTGTTATACTGCCAAGCAAATAGAAACATTCTATAAATTATATTATCGATATAAAAACTATCTCCTTACCTTTGTCAGCTTAAAATTAACGTTTTTATAATTTCAGATATTGTGAAAAGCAGATTTATTTGAAAATAAAAACTAAAAAACTTCTAGAAACTAAGTTATGACGAGAAAAGTAAGAACAAGATTTGCGCCAAGTCCTACAGGTCCATTGCATATGGGAGGTGTAAGAACAGCACTTTACTGCTATTTGTTTACCAAAAAAATGAAAGGCGATTTCTTATTGAGAATTGAAGATACTGACCAAGGTCGTTTTGTGCCTGGAGCAGAAGAATATATTATAGAAGCCTTAAATTGGGTTGGAATTTCTCCAAGCGAAGGACAAAGTATTGGCGGAGATTTTGGTCCATACAGGCAGTCAGAAAGAAAGCATTTGTACAAGCAATATGCAGATTTATTGGTTGAAAAAGGTCATGCATACTACGTATTCACATCAGATGATAACTGGGCAGAATTAAGAGAAAGCTTAATAGCACAAGGAAAACCATCTCCAAAATATGATAATGTAAACAGGCAATACTTAAAAAATTCGCTGACACTTCCAGCAGATGAGGTTCAAAAAAGATTGGCAGCAGGCGAAGAATATGCTATTCGTTATAAAATGCCTAGAAATGAAGAGGTAAAGTTTAAAGATATTATTAGAGATGTTGTTTCTTTTCAAACCAACCAACTAGACGATAAGGTTTTAATGAAATCTGACGGAATGCCAACATATCATTTGGCAAACGTTGTAGATGATCATTTAATGGAAATTACACACGTAGTAAGAGGTGAAGAGTGGTTGCCTTCTACGCCGCTACACGTATTGTTATACAAATCTTTTGAGTGGGAAATGCCAGAATTTGCACATTTGCCTTTAATTTTAAAGCCAGACGGCAAAGGAAAACTAAGCAAAAGAGATGGCGATAGATTAGGTTTTCCTGTTTTTCCGATAGACTGGACAAACCCTGAAACTGGCGAAGAGTCTAAAGGTTTTAGAGAAAGAGGTTTTATGCCAGAAGCATTCTTAAATATGCTTGCATTTTTAGGCTGGAATCCTGGAACAGAACAAGAAATTTTTTCTAAAGAAGAACTCATAGATACTTTCTCTTTAGAAAGAGTTGGAAAATCTGGAGCACGTTTTGATTTTGAAAAAACAAAATGGTTTAACCAGCAGTATATAAAAAATAAAACAGGCGAAGAGTTAGCTGTTTTAACCAAACCTATGTTTGAAAAAGCTGCTTACAAAGTAGACGACAAAATGCTTGCAACGATATGCGATATGACCAAAGAGCGTGTAACGTTTATGAAAGAATTTCCAGAAATGAGTTATTACTTTTTTGAAGACATAAAAGCTTATGACGAAAAAATGCTCAAGAAAAAATGGAAAAACGAAAACAAAGAAAAAATTGATGTTTTAGTTGAGCAATTATATGCTTTAGAAGATTATTCTGGAGAAAATATAGAAAAAACCGTAAAAGCATTTATGGAAGAAACAGGTTTGGGTTTTGGACAAGTTTTACCTGTTTTGAGAATTTCTGTTACTGGAACTATGCAAGGTCCTCCAATTTTTGAAGTAATGAGTTTGCTTGGTAAAGAAACTGTAAATAAAAGATTAGCCAAAGGAATTGAGAAGGCTGTTGAATTAAATTCTTAGAAACAAATTTATCATATTACCCCAAAACAAAAGCCATTTTGAATATTTCAAAATGGCTTTTGTTTTTCTTTATTTTTTCAAAATTGGCTTAACATCTTCAGACATTAAGCTGCCTACATTATAAAGTGTTTGAATTTTTTTGTCATTGGTTTTTGCTAGCTCATTATCTATTACAAAGCTTACTTCGTTGGCACTTTCTACAAGTGCATACCTTTCTTTATTAATGGCTTTTACAAAGTTTTCAAAGTTTATAATTTTTTTGCCATTTACTTTATCTATTACTAAATATTTCAAGCCTTGAAAACCTTCATTAGACTCGTCTGAAAGTACAGAAATTAAAACAACAACCTCTTCTACATCTTCTGGCGGATTTTGTTGAAGGTTTTTTATACGAGTAGGAATACTTCTGTTTAATCTATAATCGCTTCGCATTTGATTAAATAAATTAACGCTCAGTTTTTCAAAAACAAAACCAGATTTGATATAATAACTTGGTGCCTTCAAACTAGAAAAACTAGAAATTACAGGTTCTATCTTAGCTTTTTCTATCTTTTTTTCAATGGTTACAATCTTTTTATCTCTTAATACTTCTAAAAGAATGTTTTCATTAACGGCTGTTTTTTCTAAAAGATATGTAAAGCTTATTTTTTGTTTGTTGTCTAATAAAATCTTTCCATCATTACCAATATCAATATTATTTATTTTCAAAATGACATCGTTTTTCTTCAGCACTGTATAAAAATTTGAATGTTTAGCTACTTTTTGTATTACAACTCCAGATTCGCCTTTGGGCAAGCCAAGCATTTCTTTATAAATTTTACTTTCTAAGTTTGAAACCATAATATTTAAAGATGGAATACCGTCAAATGAATTATCTTTAATATCACTAATAAAATGCTTCAATATATGAACAGGAATAACATAACCTATGTTGCTTGCTCCTCTTATTCCTTGAAAAGCAACACCAATTACTTTTCCATTTTTAATTACTGGTCCGCCACTATTTCCAGGGTTTATAGCGGCATCTGTTTGTACTACGGTATATCGTTTTTTAGAAAAAGAATACACACTTCGTTGCACTCTTGAAACTATTCCTTCTGTAATACTCAACATTTCGCCACCCATAGGATAGCCATAAACAACTATCTTGTCTTGAATATTTGGCAGCTCGCCTAAATTTAAAGCAGGTAGGTTTTTAATCTTATATTTTTCGTCAATTTTAATTATAGCCAAATCATAATCGTCTGCCACAAACTCAACTCTTGCAGTATATTTTTCACTCTCACCTTCTAGCTGTACTTGTATGTATTTACTTTCTGAAACTACGTGTGCGTTTGTTATTATTCTATCGCCTTCTATAATAAAACCTGTTCCAGAAGTTTTCTGAATAGATTGTTTTTTCCAAGGTTCTATAAAATTACTTTTTTGCTTAGTAGTAAATATTTTTACTAGCGATTTTTTAATGTTTTCGCTCTGTGCAAAAGAAGAACTAAATAAAATTACAAATAAGAATGAAAGGATTTTGTTTAAGTACATATAATTTGTTTTTTGGTAAAACGCTTTAAAGTTTAAAATATTATTTAAGTTGGAGCAAAAATGAAGTTTAAAAAACCTTAAATTCGCACCATAAAACACAATACAATGCACCAAGATAAAGAAATATTTGACCTCATAGACAAAGAATTGCACAGACAGCGAGAAGGTTTGGAGCTTATTGCTTCAGAAAATTTTACGAGCCAAGCAGTAATGGACGCTATGGGAACTTGCCTTACCAATAAATATGCAGAAGGCTTGCCTTTTAAAAGATATTATGGTGGTTGTGAAGTGGTAGACCAAATAGAAGATATTGCAAGGCAGAGACTTCAAAAATTGTTTAATGCAGAATGGTGCAATGTACAACCACACTCTGGAGCACAAGCAAATGCTGCTGTAATGCTTGCCGTTTTAAAACCTGGAGATAAAATTTTAGGTTTCGACCTTTCTCACGGTGGTCACTTAACGCACGGTTCGCCAGTAAATTTTTCTGGAAAAACCTACCAAACTTCTTTTTACGGAGTAGATGAAGCAACAGGAACCATAGATATGGATAAAGTAGAAGCAACTGCTTTAAAAGAAAAACCACAATTGATAATTGCAGGAGCATCTTCTTATGCAAGAGCTTGGGATTATAAACGCTTTAGAGAAATAGCAGACAAAGTTGGTGCTATTTTACTTGCAGATATGGCGCATGTAGCTGGTTTGGTTGCTGCAGGTTTGCACGACAACCCTTTAGAACATTGCCATGTAGTAACTTCTACTACACACAAAACGCTTAGAGGACCAAGAGGTGGAATTATATTAATGGGAAAAGATTTTGAAAACCCTTGGGGACTTAAAACACCAAAAGGAATTGTAAGAAAAATGTCTTCACTTTTAGATTCTGGAGTTTTTCCTGGCACACAAGGTGGACCATTGGAACACGTAATAGCAGCCAAAGCAATTGCTTTTAAAGAGGCACTAGATCCGTCTTATAAAGAATATCAAAAACAAGTAATTGTTAATGCCCAGGCTATGGCAAAAGCATTTGTAGCTAAAGGCTATAAATTGATTTCTGGTGGAACAGATAATCACTTGATGCTCATAGATTTAAGAAATAAAAACATTTCTGGTAAAAAGGCAGAAAACACTTTAGTAAAAGCAGACATTACAGTAAATAAAAACATGGTGCCATTTGATGATAAGTCGCCTTTTGTAACTTCTGGTATTCGTATTGGTACACCAGCAATTACAACAAGAGGTTTGCAAGCAAAAGACATGGAAAATATTGTAAATTGGATAGATACAATTTTAATGAATGCCGATGACGAAAGCATTATTTCTAAAGTAAAGCAAGAAGTAAATACTTTTATGAAGGATTTTCCTTTATATTAGTATCTATATTTCTTTATAGCATGAAGTTTTTTTTAGGTTTTCTTTCTTTATTTATAACGCTTACTTCTTTTGGTCAAAAAACAGATTTTGATAAAGGAATAGAAGCCTTTTCTAACAAAAATTACGAAACGGCGGTAAAATATTATAGCAATCATTTAAAGAAAAAAAACCATTCTAATGCATATTTCAATAGAGGTTTATCTTACTATAAACTGAATGAATTTGATAATGCAATAGAAGATTTTACCATAGTATTAAATAAAGATTCATTAGATTTTGAAGCTTGGTATAATAGAGGACTTGCATATTTTGCTAAAGAAAGTTACAAAAAAGCTTATTACGATTATACAAAATGTATTAAATTAAACCCAGAATATGCTGTTGCTTTTAACGCTTTGGGAATGTGTTATTTTCAATGGAATAAATTTGAAGAAGCCATTGAGCACTACAATAAAGCGCTAGAAATTTTAGAATCAAGTAATTTATATTACAACAGAGCTTTGGCTTTTCAGGCATTAGAAGAAAACGATAAAGCCTTAAAAGATTTTAAACGTGCAATAGCACTAGACCCATCAGTAGAAAATTATTGGGGAAGAGCAGATTTATATTTTATACAAGAAGATTATGAAAAAGCCATTGCAGATTATGACGCTGCGCTTGCAATAGATAGCAATAATGCTAAGTTATATTTCAACAAAGGATTTTCTTATTACACAAACTTTGAAGACAAAAATGCAATCAATGAGTTTAAAAAAGTTTTAGAACTAGATGCTAATCATACAGAAGCAAAATGGCACTTGGCTTTGTGCTATTATGCAGAAGCGAATTATGAAAAATCTTTAGAATATTATAATCAAGTAAAAACACAAAACCCAGATTATACATATTTAGATAACATTAATGAAAATGAATTGAAAATGAAAGTAAAACTCAAAAACAATTTAGTTTATGTAGTCTTGCTTTTGTTATTTATAATTTTTGCGCTTTATTTTTTATATGCGTTGTTTGCTAAAAAAAATTAGAAGTTTTAGCTAAAGCTAGTTTTCTTTTATTTCATTTTTTAAAATACTACAGGCTTCATTCAAAACCGCTTCAAACCATTTATATTGGTCTTTTTTGGATTTTAAAGTAGTTTCTGCTAAAGCTAATTTTACTCTTTTAGAATTTTTTCCATTTCCAGAATTTGAGTAAAAGGTTTTTAATAAAACAGGCTCATTTTTATCAATAATGCTTTTTAACTTGTCTAAATACGTTTTAGCTAAGTTTAAATTCTTTCTGTCTTTTACATCTATTAAAAGATTTAAATTACACTTGTTATTTTCATTAATAACTATTTCAAACAAATTCTTGTTTCTCTGCAATATATCAAAATCGCCTGGTAGGTTAAACGTTTTAAAATCAATCAATTGGTGGCGATTTTTATTTACACTTCCAATATTTGGTTTATATAAATTTACTTGGGTTTTGTATTTTCCCATAGCATTAAATGCTTCAAAATAATTTTGCCAACTTTGATCCATAGTAATTAATTTACTGTTTAAGACGAATAAATACCAATTTTATTTCCTTCTGTATCTAAAAACTCTGCAATATAACCGGAGCCACCAAGCGAAGTTTTAGGTTTTAGCAATTTTCCGCCTGCGGCTTCAACTCTCGCTGCTTCTATGGCAACGTCTTCCGAAGCAAAGTAAATCATTGTTCCACCATTTACTCCCGGTTTTAATTCTTTAGATTCTATTAAAGAACCGCCCGATCCACTTTTAGAATAGTCCGCTTCGAAAATGAACATTTTTTCTCCATTGACTTCCATTTCTTTAAATTTACTTTTGAAAACTTTAGTATAAAAGGCTTTTGCTCTTTCTATGTCGGTCGTTGCTATTTCGAACCAGCATACAGGATTGCTCATAATGGTTAGATTTTAATTAAACAGAAAAACTCTCACCACAACTACAGGTTCTTGAGGCGTTTGGGTTTTCAAAATAAAAACCTTTTCCGTTTAAACCACCAGAATATTGAAGTGTAGTATTTGCAAGGTACAAAAAACTTCTCAAATCTGTAACTAATTTAATGCCTTTATCTTCAAACTCTTGGTCTTCGTCTTGAGAAACGTTGTCAAAATCCATTTTGTAAGTTAAACCCGAACAGCCGCCACCTTGTACACTTACACGTACAAAATAGTCTTCGCCTTGCTCTTTTGAGGCTTTAAATGCCAATATTTTTGCTTTCGCTTCTTCTGATACAAATAACATAGTTTGTAAATATACAGCTAAGTTTGGAATGTTTCTAAATAGCTGCTTGGGTTTTTAACTTTTGTTAAATGTAGGTTTGTTTTAAATCTAATGTGATCGATAAAATAACATTTGAAAATTAATTATATAGTACTTATCTTTATAAAATGAAAAAATCTATAATACATAGTCTTACAGAAAATTTTGAATCTTATGCAAACCAAACATCTGACGGTGTTGAATTTTGGATGGCTAGAGATTTACAACACTTGTTAGCATATACAAAATGGGATAATTTTTTCGGAGTAATTTCAAAAGCAAAAACTGCCTGTGAGCTCTCTGGAGAAATAATTGAAGACCATTTTGCCGATGTCGGGAAAATGGTCGTAATTGGCTCTGGTGCTGAAAAAGAAATTTCAGATATTATGCTAACAAGGTATGCTTGTTACTTAATTGCACAAAATGGAGATTCAAGAAAAGAAACTATCGCATTTGCTCAACGATATTTTGCAATTCAAACAAGAAAAGCAGAACTTATTGAGAAAAAAATATTAGAACACGAAAGAGTTCAAGCAAGAGAAAAATTAAAAGCAACTGAAAAAGAATTATCTCAAGTAATATTTGAACAAACTGGTGGAAATCAAAATTTTGCTTTGATTAGAAGTAAAGGAGATACTGCTTTGTTTGGCAGAACGACTCAACAAATGAAAGATTTATGGCAAATTAAAAACAAACCATTAGCTGATTTTATGCCTACAATCCTATTAAAAGCAAAAGACTTCGCAACTGAAATAACCATATTTAATGCTAAAGAAAATAATATGAAAACAGAAAATCAAATTTCTAAAGAACATATTACGAACAATACTTCTGTAAGAAAAACCTTAAACCCGAAGAAGATATAAGTAAGATTGATAGGCGTTTAAAAAGTGAAGAAAAGAAAAGTTTAAAGAATCCTAAGAAATTGAAATAACATAAGCAATATGCAACCCACAAAAAACAAAATAAACTGGTTCGAAATTCCAACCAACGACATCAATAAAAGCAAAGCCTTTTACGAAGCTATTTTTGACATAAAAATGGAATATTATGAGCAAATTGACGAAAAATTAGCTTTTTTTCCTTGGAATGGAGATTATAAAGTAAATACTGGAAC
Organism: uncultured Bacteroidota bacterium; assembly: GCA_937139485.1. Taxonomy (GTDB): domain Bacteria; phylum Bacteroidota; class Bacteroidia; order Chitinophagales; family UBA8649; genus CAKZQD01. The sequence continues at coordinate 20,382 of CAKZQD010000149.1, forward strand.
TTTAATAGAAAGAGAAGGTCACAAACCTTCAAAAGATGGTGTAATGGTTTTCTTCGATGCTAATCCAGATATTGATCTTGTTTTGAATAGAGCAATTAAGTTAGGTGCTAAAATAATTCACGCCAAAAAAGATGTTGGTGTAAATGGTTATTTAGCAGTAATTTCTGATTTAGACGACAATTCTATTGGTTTGCACGCCAATAAATCCAAAGATTTATAAATTTTCAATACTTGCGTAAACACCTTCTGCCTGAAAAATATGCCTTTCATTATGCCCTACAACAAAACGAAGCGCATCACCAAGTTTTATTTTTATTAAGGGAATTGCTGTTTGTATTTTAATACTTCCTAAGTCGTTATTTACAGCTTTTTGCATTTGTTTATTTAGCAGATTTTGCTGCACTACAAATTTTTCTAAAACATCTTGCACGCTTTGAAATTCTTTCTGTAATTCTGCCATATTTTTTTGTGGATCCATTACTTTTAAAGACTTCATACCATTGGTAATTTTTCCATTTTTTGGCACTATACCTTCTGCAAACCAATTTCCCAGCCAACCCGGTTTATAAGATAAATCTTGCACAGGCTTTTCTTGAATTTTGCTCTCAAACTGGTTTGTGTAAATTTCGTCTGCTTTTATTATATGAATTAAACATTCTGAAATACTCCATTTGTCTGGAGCTGGTTTTGTTAGTAATTGTTCTTCGCTTAGTTTACTAAACTTATTTTCTACCACATCAATAAATGATTGGTTTCTTTTTACCAAACTTGCAATTAATTCTTGATTTTGTAATACTTTCATTTCCTTGTATTTTAATGCAAAGCTAAAGCGAAAATCAGAAAAGAATCTTGACAAATATCAAGAAATGTACGTTTATACATTAAAAAGAAAAACAAATAATGATATAGCTAATTTAGTTAGTAAAAAGTAGTTGCCAAAAACTACCTTCTCTTCTGCGCCAAAGCGTCTGTAAGCACAAACTCTATTTCGGCACTTTCAAACTTTTTGGTTCTTTCTTTTAAAAAGGCTATTAAATCTTCATCTGTTTGAAACTGGTTGCCAAGGTTTACATAGTTATTGGCTAAAACATCATATCTTTTTTGCATCAACCAAAACCAAACCATAAAAAAATCAAGTTTTTGAAACACAATACATCTTTGTTCTATATAAATATCTATTTCTTCTTCAAAATTAGTTGCCATTTCTGTCCAGTGTAAATTTGGGTACAAATGATGCCCAATATGGTAGCCGTCATTAAAACATTTGTGATTATAAACCGTATTAATACAAGTAATAGAGTTTCTGTAGCTGCTTCCGGGTGTTCTGTGGTCTAAAAACGCATGCTGACCCCAGTTTCCTGCCATCATAGCAAAACGAATAATAATTAAAGGAACTAAAAATAGCATTAGTGATGCCTTTACACTTATAAAACAAAGCGCAAAAATCAATGTAAAATAAAAAATTTCTCCTTTAAGTACCATTGTTCTCTTTTTAGGCTGTTTTCGCATAGTAAAATATTGTGCTAAATTTACAATACCTACACCCATAAAAGTAAAATAATATTTCAAAAAGTCAATAAAACTATCTCTCTGATATTTCATAGTAGAACTATCATCTATAGGTAAATTGTTTTCTGCATGATGCATACCTACGTGATGTCCAATATATGTTTTTGGCGACTGACCAAAAAACAAACCAACAAACCAAGGAATGTAATAATTCATAAAACCGTATTCCTTTTTGTACAAAGCATTGTGGCTGGTGTTGTGAAGCATTAAAGTAAAAGATGGCATAAAATATAAAAGCATAATTAATAAATAAGCACTACATACTGCCCACCAAATACCACCTTGTAATACATTGCTAAACAAAAGCACTACTACAGGCAAAGCAAATAAAGTAATTTGAATACTTAGGTAAACAAAAGCTAAATCACGCTTATCGTTTATAAACTTTAGAAAAAAATTATCTAAAGCACTAAATTTTTTGTTTTCATCAAACTTAGGATCTGTTGTTCCATTAAATTCAACCATATTGTATTGTTTTAAATGTAAAGATAAGTGCATTTACTGTTTATGAAACATGTATCAATGATTTTTAACTATTTGAATACAAGTTTTCAAATGACTTCGCAAACTTAATTCCATACGAAATGCATTATATTTGTCAAAAATAAAGCAATTTCAATTTACAATATATGATACATATCAGAATTATTTTTTCGCTAAGCGTATTACTTTTTTTAAATGCCTGTACTTCAAACACCAACAATGCTAACAATACTGAAGATTATAGCGCACTAGCTTATAATGGTAAAAAAACCAATAACAACACAGTTGTAGTTCATGAATTAAGCGACCCAGATAAATTAAACCCAATAACTTCTTCTGGAGCAGGTGCTACATATATAGAACACAATATTTTTATGTATTTGCTAGACGTAGATAAAGAAAAACTAGAAGTAATTCCTTGGTTGGCAAAAGCAAGACCTACAATTACAGAAATTACTGATGGCGAATTTGAAGGCGGTTTAAAAATAGCTTATGAAATAAAAGCAGCAGCCGTTTGGGATAATGGCTCGCCAGTAACAGGCTACGATGTCGCCTTTTCACTAAAGGCAACTATGAACCCACACGTAGATGCAGAACACCAAAGACCATATATAGAATTTATTAAACACATAGAAATAGAAAAAGAAAACCCAAAGAAGTTTAGCTTATATACCAAAGAAAAAAATTATGCAGCAGAGTTTTCTAGCGGAGGAACAATTTATACCGTTCCAGAATATGTGTATGATGAAGAAGGCTATATGAAAAACTATACTTTGAAACAATTAGCAAACAAAGCAGAAGTTTCTAAAATAAGAGAAGAAGAAAATTTAAGACTTTTTGCCAAAAAATTCAATTCAGAATATTTTCAAAGAGAAAAAATAGAAGGCTGTGGTCCTTATGCATTTGAAAGTTGGGAAACAAGCCAAAGAATTGTTTTAAAGAAAAAAGCAAATTGGTGGGGAACAAAACACCAAACTGCAAAAAGTTTTGAAAACTTTCCAGATCAAATTACTTATGAAATTATAAACGACCAAGTAACAGCCGTAACAGCTATGAAAGACGAATCTATAGATTTAATGCGTTCTATAAGACCATCAGAATTTAAGGCTTTATTGAAAAACAAGAGTTTCAATGAAAAATATTTTTTAAAAGCCGAAGAAATGATGAGTTATACATATATAGGTGTAAATATGAGAAACGAATTACTCAAAGAAAAAAATGTGCGTAAAGCTTTAGCACACATTGTAGATGTGCCACAGATTATAGATATTATAAACTATGGCTACGCAAAAGAAATTTCTTGTTTTGTACACCCAAACAAAAAATATTACAATTCAGATTTAAAACCCTATGAGTTTAGTTTGCAAAAAGCCGCTAGTTTTTTAGACAAAGCCGGTTATACAGAATTTGATAATGACAATGTGCGCTATAAAATGGTAGATGGCGAAAAAAAACGATTAAGTTTTTCTATAAAATATAATACAGGAAATGATAGACGTGAGAATATTTCATTGTTTATGAAAGAAAATGCACGTAAAATAGGAATAAAAATAAATGTAGAACCAAAAGAATGGACAGTTTATTTAGACGAATGTAAAAACCATAATTTTGATATGTACGTTTTGGGTTGGGTGCAAGAAGCAGTACTAGACGACCCAAAGCAGCTGTTTCATAGCGATGCTTATAATGGAGGAAGTAATTATGTTGGCTTTGGCGATGCTTATTCTGATGAGCTAATAGAAAACATTAGAACAGAAATGAATGATGATAAAAGAGCTGAAATGATGAAAGAACTACAAGCTATAATTCATGAAGAAGTTCCATACATTTTCTTGTACGCACCAGATAATTTAATGGCAATAAGTAAACGCTTTGGTAATGCAAAAACCTATGTTGCAAGACCAGGTTATGACGAAAGAGAATTAAAATTAGCACCTTTTAAATAACTAACTAAATTAAACCAAGTATAAGCTGCTTAATATAAAAATAAGTCATTTTTTACCATTAGTAAACATAAAGCCTTATTTTAGCAGACTAATTTTAAATCAACAACAAAAACTAAAATATATAAAATGAAAATAATTAATTCTTTAAAAGCCATATTCTTTTTATCGATAATTGGTTTATTTATTTCTTGTGGAGACAATAATGACTCTACAGATGCCAATTCTGAAGGAACTGTAAACAGTAAACGTGCTGGTGTAAACGAAGTTATAGTACATATGAACGCTGATCCAGATAAATTAAATATTGTTACAGGTACAAGTGCTGGATCGTCTGAAGTTCAATCTTATGTTTTTGAAACATTAATAACTACAGACCCTGTAACTTTAGATTACCTTCCATATTTGGCAAAAGAATTAGGAACCATGGAGCAAGTTATGGTTGATGTTTTTGGAGAACAAAAAGAAGGAATTAAATATACTTATGAAATAAGAGAAGAAGCTAAATGGGAAGATGGCTCACCAATTACAGGGCACGATTTCGCTTTTTATGTAAAATGCATAAAAAACCCTAAGGTAGATTGCGAAAGTATTAGACCATATTTAGATCCTATTATAGATGTTGTTGTTGACAAAGAAAACCCTAAAAAATTAACAGTTGTTTTTCAAAACAAATATTTCATGGCTGAAGCTATAAGTGGTGGTTTATATGCAATGCAAAGTAGTGTTTATGATAAAAATGGCTTTATGAGCGGATTTACTATTAATGAATTATCAAATCCTGCAAATAAAGAAAAATTAAATAATGATGAAAATATAATAAGTTTTGCAAAAGATTTCAATAGTGAATCGTTTTCTAGAGATATTATAGTAGGTTCTGGCCCTTATAGTTTTAAAGAATGGATTACTGGTGAAAGAGTAATACTTGAGAAAAAAGCTAATTGGTGGGGTAATGAATTTGTAGGTAAATTAGATCAATTTAATAACTACCCAGATAAAATTATTTTTGAAATAATAGTCGATAATACAACAGCTGCAACTGCTCAAAAAGACGAAGGCCTTGACATAATGAAGCATACAAGTAGAGATTATGTAAAACTTAAAGATGATAAAAAATTCTTAGAAAAATATAAAATTGAAACACCAACAGCACCTCAATATTCTTATATTGGTTTAAATACAAAAAAGCCACAATTGGCTGAAAAACAAGTAAGACAAGCATTGGCAATGGCTTTAGATTATGAAACTTTGAAAAAAGTATTCCTATATGGATTAGCAGAAAGAACAGTTAGTCCAATACATCCAGTAAAAAATTACTATAATAAAAATATTACTCCATATCCTTATGATTTACAAAAAGCTAGTGCAATGCTAGACGAAGCAGGTTGGGTAGATACAGACGGTGATGGAACAAGAGACAAAGAAGTAGATGGCGATTTAGTACAATTAAGTTTAGAATTCAAATATCCTTCTGGATCTGATTTTGCAGAAAATATGGCTTTAGTTTTCAAAAAGAGTTTATCTCAAATAGGTGTAAATTTAGAAGTAACTGCTAAAGAATGGACAGTATTTTTAGAAGATGTAAAGTCTCATAATTTTGAAATAGTAACTATGGCTTGGTCTATGGGGCCTGGTTTGTCTGACCTGAAACAAATTTGGCATACAGAATTATATAACGGAGGTTCAAACTACGTAGGTTTTGGAAATGCAGAAACAGATAAAATTATAGATGCTATTCGTTATGAAAATAATGAAGCACCAAGAACAGAAATGTATTTAAAAATTCAAGAAATTATACATGAAGAAGCACCATATATTTTCTTATTTACTGGAAAATCAAAAATAGCAATTCACAAAAGATTTGATAATGCAGAAGGTTATGCAGTAAGACCAGGTTATGATGCTTCAAAATTTAAGTT
>CAKZQD010000150.1 GCA_937139485.1 uncultured Bacteroidota bacterium
AACTGACCATAGCTTACACAGTATTTACTTTCGTTTGGTATTTTGCTAATCATTAAATTGATGAGCTTATGGTTTAATGCTCTTTTGTACTCTTCTTTTTCTTCGGCAGTATTTCCTTTAGTAGGTAGATCTAATGAAAAAACAGAAGGCGTAAAACTTTGTGCTGCCAATTCTTCAGAAACAAAATTTATTTTCGCCTCTGGCAATGTTTCTTGTATATAGTCAACAAATGCTCTCGTATTTTTATAAGCATCTGCAATTCTTTGATTCATAGAAGGCAGTTGTTTTGCCAAAATTTCATATTGTAAAACCGTAGCTTCATTGTCACAAAGTGTTAAGTGTTTTTCAATTTTGGTCATTAAAGCTGCTGTCATATTATTTCCTACAACATAGCCAGCGGTGCATTTGCCACCGCTAGGAAACTTCGATCCACTTGCATAAGAAAGTGTTCTTACTGTAGAAAGTATTTCGCCTTTGCCCAAGAAAAGTACATTTGGGCAAAAAGTTTGGTCTAATATAAATACAGCATCTACGGCTGTTGCACCAGAAGCAGTTTTTCTTTCTTTACTTAAAGTTTCTTTCAATTTGTTTAAATCTGGAACTTCAACTCTTGGGTTGGTAGGAATTTCTGCAATAATATATGGAATAGCATCTTCTTGTGCTATTGTGTTTAGTACTTTTTCTAGGCTTTGCACCATATCGTTGTCGCCGTCTACTGGCAAGTCTACAACTGCTACATTTTCGATACATGCGGCTACTCTTCTGGCTTGGTCGTTTGTGCCGCCATAACAGTTTGGTGGTACTACAAATTTTATTGCTTTTCCTTTATGATTTTCATTGGCATAATGTACCAATCCCATCATTATAGCGTATTGAATAGACAATCCACTAGAACCAACTAATGGTTTTAATGTGGTTCCAGTTATTTTATTTATTGATGCTAAAACACTTTTTTTGTCTTCTGTTTGATTATTTTTTTCATTTTCAACACTTGTTTCTGCTACAAAAGCTTTTAAAACTTTCTGACAATTTATTGGTGTCATAGAAATAGTTTCTCTTCTTCTTACATGTTGAATTTCAGAAATGTAAGTTTCATTTTCAGATCCGTTTACCAATAAAATACTCCCAACTTCTTTATTTATATTTAAATAGAAATCTATATTGTTATATAAGTTGAAATTATAAATGGCTGCTTTGTTGTAAATAAAAATTGTGCTACCATCATATTTTTTTATTGCAGAACCGTTTTTTACTTTGTTTAGTTCAAAATTATAGCCGTAAATGCTTTTTATTAGTTCAGCATCAAAACCACTTGGCAAAGTATCGCTATAGCAAATTTGAGTTTTTTTGTTTTCCAATAAATTTTTTCTTAAAACAGCCAAAATAGGTGTTACTTCAGAAGAAAAACTGATTAGGTTTTCGTGTTTTAAATTATTTATTTGAGCAATTCCCCATTCCAATACACAAGATAATGGATGTCCTAAACGAATATAATCATAAGCTGTTGGCAATTTAAATAAAGCCGTTTCTTCAGAAATATTTGCAGTAAATAAAGCTTCAAACTGCTCGGTAAATTCTATTTTAGCCTTTTGTTCGTTGTAAATATCCAATCTGTGGGTAGTTAAATTCAACCAGTCTTTTGGCATGTTTTCGAGAACTTCTTTTATATAATTAAGCATTTTATTGTTGTCCATTATTTTCATTTTGTAGTATATTGCGAATATACTTTAAATCAATTTAGATATAAACTTCAATCGATTGAAAAGTTTCAATTTATGCTATTTTTGTTTTAATATTTAGGAAAAAAGTACTTTAAAAATGAATTCCAATTTCAAAAATTACCTTTTAAAAACTACAAAAGCTTCTGTGTGTAAAGAAGTAGAGATAATTCAAGAACTTTGGAGCGGCTATGGAAAAATTTCACGATATAAATTAAGTCATTCAGCTTTTGAAACTGTAGTTGTTAAAAATATTTCCTTAAATGAGGCAAGCAATCACCCAAGAGGCTGGAATACCGATACTTCTCATCTTAGAAAAATAAAATCTTACAAAGTAGAAACCAATTGGTACAAAAACTGGAACCAATTATGTAATAATAATTGTAGTACACCATATTTTTTGGGTTCTTACTCAGAAGGGAAAAACCAATGGCTAATTTTGGAGGATTTGAATAGAAAATATCCTTTAAGAAAGCAAGAAATTGGTTTAGCAGAAGTAAAAGTTTGCTTAAAATGGTTAGCAAATTTTCATGCTACTTTTTTTAATCAAAAAACAAAAGATTTATGGCAAATAGGAACATACTGGCATTTAGAAACTCGCCCAGACGAATTTGAAAAAATTGAACATAAAGAGTTAAAAGAAAAAGCATATTTAATTGATAAGAAACTAAACAATTGTAAATATCAAACATTAGTTCATGGAGATGCCAAACTAGCCAATTTCTGTTTTTCTGAAACCGGAAAAAGTGTTGCTGCGGTAGATTTTCAGTATGTAGGCGCAGGTTGTGGAATAAAAGATGTAGCCTATTTTTTAGGTTCTTGCCTTTCAGAAACAGATTGCGAACAATACGAAAAGCTACTTTTAGATTATTACTTCAGTAAATTACAAGAAGCCGTAAAACAAAAGATAGATATTAAAGAACTAGAAGAAGAATGGCGTAATATGTATGCTTATGCTTGTGCAGATTTTACACGCTTTTTGCTTGGTTGGATGCCTGCACACCAAAAAATAAATAAGTATAATTTGAAAAAAGTAAATTTTGTATTGGCTAAGCTTAAATAATTGAAATCTTTACAGGCATTAATTTGCTACATAAAGTTACAATTGCATCATTCCCAATTGTGGCTCAATAGGAGCAGGAATTTCATCAGGCTTATCGTTTATCATTTGTCTAATATCAATTTCTATTCCTCTAGACATTGTAGTTATAGGAATATCATTCGTGTTTCCTTCAAAAGGATTTTCTGTATTTTCTCCAATGCGTTCCATAGTATGAAAAATCCAAGAAACTATAGCAGTAAATGGAATAGTAACCCAAACAAAATATTTACCAAGATAAATTACAGGTAAATGAAAAGGACTATCATGTGTAAGCATATGTTCTTGCATAGCAGTTACGACCAATTCACCTATTTTTTCAAAATCGTGCATCATACTTAATGGAAGTAGTGCTATAAAAATCCATACAAAATA
>CAKZQD010000151.1 GCA_937139485.1 uncultured Bacteroidota bacterium
ACTATACTTGCGTTTGTGTTTTTCTCGACTTGGGGTATCTATCTTACCGTTTCGTTATATAAGACTATAGGGAGTGTAATTGAATCTGAGCAAGCTAAAATAGTTGAAATAGAATCTATACTTGTAGTCAATATTCCAGATTCAATAACTTCTCCATTAAAACAAATATTACTATTTCCGTCATTTGTTTGTATACTGATTTGACCTGTATAAGAAACAAAATCTGTAGGAGAGAAGTATGCATTTATTTCAAGTGAATCAAAAGGATAAACTTCAATGGGTAAATTATCAAATGATACTTGAGGTGATGTGGAAGAGATATTGTTTATCTGTAAAACATCACAACCTTCATTATAAACCCAAAATGAAGCAGAACTTGTATTATTTATACCTGTAGAATCAAAATTGACACAATTCGAGTTATTGAATACAAACTGAGGGTTTCCTATTACATTATAATTTATAGGAATTGTTTTTAAAGTATCTAATGGGTCGTTTGTTTCAATTAATATATCCGTTAAGTAGTTAGCATTTTCTACTTGGGTAGCATTTATACTGTAAGTATGATACAAAGAATCTCCGGGTGCTATACTATAGTTATATTCAAAACCAAAAGTATCTCTCAATTCTTCAAATGCCCATTGAAAAGTATTTCCTAGCATTGTATTAAGTTCTATACTTTCCTGCTCAAAAATTGGAGAAAAATAGATAATCTTACCATCAAAAAGATTTTTTAAGGAAACAAAATTATTAGCTGAATATAAACTTGGTTCATTTGTTTTTACTATATAGTTTTGACCAGTGTTAAATTGCGACATGAAACTATATCCAGAATAGTTAAATGTATCTACAACATTTTTTACAATAGGAGATGAATAATCATTAATATAGTATTCAAGATTTAAATTTGGGTCAAGATGATACTGATTATCAGTGTAATTTATACCCATTTGAATATCATTAGAATTACCTGCTTGTAAAACCCAACCTCCGTCTTCAACAAAATCTCTAAAAGAAAATCTTAAAGGGGCAACTAATTCAGAACTTCCATTGTCCATAAATGGAAGAATAGCAACATCTACAGTGTTTAAAATATTTTGTATGTCTATAATATTTGTAGAATTTGATTCTATCAAATTATAATTTCTAAAATTTGAACGTAAACCATGAATCATTTTTTGATAATTACTATTAGGTGCTTTTGATACGCCATAAGTCCAAACCAAAACATTTAATTTATTTTTTTGTTCTTGAAAAACATCAGTTAAACTTATTTCTAAGTTACTAAAACCATTGTTTACTATTAATATAGAATCTACAAGACTATCGCCACAGTTTAAACTATGGTAGATTGAATCTGGAATTACTTCAATAATAGGCGCACCTATTACATAAGCTTCAAAACATAAATAGGCATCTGCAATATTAGATTCAAATAAAATGTTTTCTGTATAAAATTGATTTAAACTTGGTGTAAAAAAAACTTCAAGTAAAGTAGAATCAAAAGGATCTACGACCAACTGAGTATCACCAAAAGCAATATCTGCATTAGGAACCGATATATTATTTATAAATAAAGTGTCACAACCAAAATTTTGCACCCAAATTTGTTTACTAGATGTTAAATGTTGTTTTGTAGTATCTGCAATGATACAAGAAGTGTTAAAAGCAATCTCAGGTTCTCCCAGAATAGTTAACTGAACAGGTAGATTAAAATCTGGTGTGTTCCCATCGTTTGAATTGATTAAAATATGATCTATGTATTCATTTGCAAATTTTCCAAAACTATTCAATTGTACATTAATTAAAGCAGAATCTCCATTTGCTATTATTCCAAAATTTGGACTTACCGTTTTATTTATCAAAGATTCTTTTGCCCATTCAAAAGAATTTGAAAGCATTCTTCTTACGTTACTATTAGGAAAACCATAGCTTGCCTCATAACTTACTCCTATATAAATAGCTCTTCCTAAACCAATAGTTCGTTCTGCTAAAAAACCCTTTCCATAATATGTTGCTACTATATTTATATTAGGATTTGTAAAGTTTCCATAAAAAGAAATTCGATCTCCTCTTGTATCAGTATTATTTTTTAAAATTGGACTATTTAGGTCAGTAGCTATATGATTACTATTGACACCTCCATTACTTTGTCCATTTATTATGTTGAATAAACCAAAAGAATTAATTACTGTGGGTAAATTTCCTGTTTGAATAACCCAGCCACCTTTTTCAACAAAATCTAAAATTGCTGGAGCCATCAAAGTATTTATTGAAATCGTATAAGCATTGTTCCAATTTTGAGTTGGTAGTAATAAAACATCAACAGTATCTAAATACATTTTAAAAGAATCTGGATGTGTTGTATTTGTTTCTGCTTTTGAGTAATCTGTAAAATAGGAATTTAAAGAATTTATTGTGTTAGAATATGATCGAGCATCGTAGGTCCAAGCTAAAACTTTCAAAGGATTGTTGGCTTCATTAGTAGCATTTTGAACCTTGTATTCTAAATCTGTAATTCCTGTATTATATAATTTGAATTGAATATCTGTAGTATCATTACAAGAATTTAAAACTACATTAAGCGTATCTGTATTTGAAGAAATTTGTGGTGTTTCTATCACAAAAGCAGAAATGCAAATACTGGTATCAGCGTCTGCATTTGTAAAGTATGTTAGTGTGTCATAATTCATTCCTAAATTATCACAAGACATTTTTATTATAAAAGAATCTGAAGAATAAGGGAGTAATACAAAAGAAGTATCTACTTGGTAAGCAAAGTCATTTGAAGAAACAATATCAGAAACTATCAGTGTGTCACAACCAGGATTAGATATTAGAATAGTTTGGTAATTATTATCAGAAAATTGGATTATTGTATCAAAATCAACACAATAATTTGTAAATAATATTTCTGGACTACCATTCACAATATAAGAAAAATAAATATTGGTATCAGTTACTAATGAATCATTTGTTTTTAAATTATAATGAAAATCATAAACTCCATTTTCCAGAGAATCTGAATCAAAGTTTACATAAACGATTAAAGAATCTCCAATTGGAATAGAAATACTATCTGAAGTAGATAAAGACACAAAATCAGAATTATTTCCAGAAGTTAAATCTAGAGAATTTAATAAGTTTATGTTTAATGGACTTCCTCCATTATTGTAAATCACTAAAGGATATGAGAATAATTCATGGCAAAGAGCGTTTACAACAATTGAATCTTCATCACAAAAATATACTGGAGCCACACCAGCATAACCAGAAAAACAAACCAAACTGTCGCCTGCATTACTTGTAAACAAAAGATCTCCGTTATATTGTTGATTTAAAGTTGGAGAAAATGTAAGGTTTAGGGAAGTAGAATCAAACGGATAAACAATTAATGAAGAATCAGAACTTACGCTAGCATCTGTAGAAACTATGTTTGATATTTCTAAAGTATCACAAGCTTCATTGTAAATCCAAAGTATATAATTTGTAGTAGAATTGCTTTGTATAGAGTCGAAATTAAAACAATTTGTACTAAAACTCATTTGAGGTTCTGCTACAATATCTATAACTACTGGTATTTGAATAATAGGAGTCGTAGGGTCATTTGATGTAAGGTCTATACTCGAAAAATACTGACCAGCTACTTTATTTGTAGTATTAAAATTATAGTTAAAAATTAAGGAGTCATTTGAAATTACACTTGCATTACTCAATGAAGAACTTGACCAATTTAACAAACTTGACGAAGCCCACCTCAAAGAATTAGCAATTATTTTTTTCGAATTTTCGTTTAATGAAGCGTTTCCATAAGTACAACCTAAATATATTACCTTACCAAAATTATAATCTAATTCTCCAATTAAAGGATTTCCAGAAGTAGAAGTAATTGCTCTGAAATTTGGAAAAGCACTTATCAAAGGGTAAGCAGTAGCATTTGAAGCACTTAAAGGAAAATCTACTCCAGACAACAAGGTAGATGAAGGGTCATCTACAGTATGAATTCCATAAAAATTTGATGAAGAAGAAGTGTAAGAACTTATCATATCAAAAGAACTAATGTAGGCAGAATTTGAGCCTGCAAAAACTAACCAACCACCTTTAGATACAAAATCTTTAATATAATCATAAATAACAGGATCAAAAGAATTATAACTAGTTCTGTTTGGAATGAGTAAAACATCAGAACCATCTAAAAGATTTTTAAAACTCAAAGAGTCAGAAGCACTAGACTGTAGTAAATTATAATCTGTAAAATAGCTATTTATAGCAAGTATAGTTCTAGTGGTTGTTTGTTGATGTGTGTTTAAATCCCATAAAAAAACGTCTAATATGCTATCTTTATTTTCGATGTTAAGATTTAATGTAGATGCTCCATTATTTAATATAGTAATAGGGACAATTAAAGAATCGTTACATTCTGTTATTGATAAATATATAGAGTCTGGATTTATTTCAATAGAAGGACCTTCTATTGAAATAGCAGATAAACAAATAGAAGTATCAAGTACATTAGATTCAATATACAATGTATCTAAAAAGCTACCAATAGAGTTTGTACTGAAATTTACTTCAAGATCGTAATACTGAAAAGGTAGAATAGTAATTATGCTATCATAATCTTGAAATTGACTTGTATTTGTATAAACATTTGTAATAAATAAGGTATCACAACCAGAATTGTGCAAGCTTAATGGTAAAATGTTGTTGCCATATCTAAAGACACTGTCAAAATCTATACAAAATTTATCAAGACTAAGCATTGCAGAACCATTATTTATAACACTTATAGGTAAAGAAAGCGGGCTATTATCTATATCGTTTGAATATATTAAAATGCTATCAAGATAATTACCCAATAGCATGTTTTGTGTACTTAATGTTATATCAAAATTTACTGAGTCGTTTGCTGAAATTGTAGTATCTATATTTTGAACAGAAATAAATTCATTGGCTGCGTTATATTGAATACTTACTTTGTGATAGGGGGTTCCAGAAACCGTAGGACTATTTGTAACAATAACTTCTAAAACAGAATTTGTTAAATAATTAGCTAATGCTGCTCCAAACAATTTGATTTGATATGTTGTATTTGAGCCATAATCTGGAATAATTCCATAATCAATGCCATCAATTTCTAAAGAAGCATATTCATCTACTTGATCGTAATCACCAATAATTTCAATAGTTAACAAAATAGTATCAATATTATTAGGCGAAATAAAAAAGTTAGAAGAAGAATAAGGGCTTGCATTATAATCTACTTTAAAATCAGTATTTACTTGTTTCCTAAAGGAAATCGAATCTACAGATAATTCCCCTAAGCCTGTATTATATAAAGTAAAAGGAATAATTTCAGATTCTATACAATTGTTGAAGGTATAATTAAAAGGAGAAGGATTAACTAATATATTTGGTTCGCCTTGAACAGTAATAGTTTTAATTATAGTATCAGAAAATCCACAAGTTGAAGCAATCAATTGAATTGTATTAATTCCAGCAGTAGAAAAACTATATTCTGGATTTTGAGTTTTTACTGTGTCAGTATTATTAAAAATCCATTCCCAACTAGAAGGGTTTTCTGTGCTTAAATCTGTGAAAGTTACAACTTCATTAATTGCAGGATTATTATTAGAAAATGAAAAATCTGCTACAGGAATTGTTTGTGTTTGTTGTATAGTTCTCCATCTAGCTACAAAACCATCGTCACTTCCATAAAAAGCACCTGTTCCATCTATAACAATTATCATTCTACCAGATGTAGCAATAGCTTCTGGAGGCAAATCATCACGACTGGCTCTATATATCAAATTAACTCCGTCATAAACACTCACATCATCTTGAAAAAGACCACTATTAGATTTCATATCAAATTCTAAAAAAGACAATATGATAGAATCTGCACAAGGTGGTTCTATTACAAATGTGCATATTGAACTAGAATAATTACCAAGAGGTCCACCATCATCGTATAGTATTCCGCTTAAATCTTCAATATTTGTAGTGTCACACATTCTGTAATCGTTTACAACTTCTATATAATCTGTTTTCAGTAAAGTATCTGCACCAAAACTGTTTGTTGCAATTAATTCTACATTATGAAGTCCTAAAGTATTATATAAAATATTTGGTATGGTGTCATTAGAAGTATTAGGAAAACCATTTATAAAATTCCAAAAGAAAGAAGGCAAACCTGTACTTTCGTTTATAAAACCAACACTAGAGCCTAATGGAATAATTGTATCCTGTGCATAAAAAGAAATTTCAGGTTTTGAAGAAATAGGTAGTATAGTAATACCATAATCTTCTACTTGTGAACGTTTATAATGTGTTGCATTTCCAAAAATACAAGTTGAGTCATTATACGACCTTGAAAGAACAACTCTAAGTCTTAATACTGTATTTAAAACAGCAGCATTTTGTATTTGAATATTTTCTTGATAATAGTTGCCCCAACTAGCATCAGAAAAAATTTTTTCATTATTTGAAAAAATTCCATCATTATTATAATCTATATATACACTTACATTTTTGTATTCATTGGTAGCTAAAAGTTCTAAATTTATGAATTCACCTTCTGTTACAGTTGTTTGATGTCCACAAGTATAATCTTCATATATTTTTTTAGAAGCTACAGAATTATTGTTTATCGTATTGAAAGTAAAGTTTAAAATACTTGAAAAACTTGTACTTCCGGTGTCTATTGGAGTACAGTATGCTGGAATAGGAGCAGAATTATTCGTAACATTAATAAAATTAGAAATTGAAAAGCTATCTATCTCTGTTCCACAATTAGAACTTCCATAAGAAACCAACATCACATCATAAATTCCAGTAGAAGAATATGTATGTGTTGGGTTTAAAGCAGTAGAAGTGTTTCCGTCACCAAAATACCAAGTTCTTGCAGTATCGTTTATAGAATTATTTATAAAAGAAACAGTAGCTGTGCTAGAGCAATAATTAGTTTGTAAAACTTCAAACTGAGAATAAACATTATTGTTTGGAGCAGATCCAAGACCTACAGCATACCAAGCATCTCTTGTAGATTTTACTTGTTGAGAACAAATTCCGAATAAATCTATTGCTGCCTGTATAGCATAAAATTGGGCATCGGCATATTGCGAATTGTAAGTTAAATAAACACTTAAATTTCTATAAGCAATACTCGTTGCATCATTCATGCCTATACCTACAACGTCATAGTTATTTAAATAATCGTTTATACCAGTTCCGCCTTCAGTTAAAAGATAAAACCAGTAGTTTTGAACACCACTGTTTGTATGTACACCATAGTTATCTGAAGAACCAGTGTGCCAATTTATTCTTTTATAAGTATCCGGATCTCCTTTAGATTTTGGGTCAGAAATATTTCTAAATCCACCATTTCCATTAAGGTCAAATAAATCGCCCATATTCCAATTTGCACTATTAGGACTTACAGCAAATTCTAATGCCGTGCCAAAAATATCGCTAAAAGATTCATTCAATGCTCCAGATTCAGAATTATAGACCAAGTCTGCAGAATTTTCTGTTATAGCATGTGTTATTTCGTGCGCTACAACATCTATACTCGTTAGCGGGCTATATTTTACATTATCTCCATCACCAAAAAATATACTAGCACCGTCCCAAAAAGCATTATTATAGTTGTTGTCGTAATGTATGTAAGAGTTCAATGAAGTTCCGTTTCCATCGTAAGAATTTAAGCCAAACCTTGTTAAAAAATATTCCAAAGTCTTTGTAGAACCCCAATGTGCGTCATGCGCAGCATTATCATTGTTAGTTGTATTATTCCAATAATT
>CAKZQD010000152.1 GCA_937139485.1 uncultured Bacteroidota bacterium
AAAATATGATGTGGTTAAAACGTATCAGGATTTAACGGATAAAATTTTGAAATAAAATGCTACAACTGACAAAAACTAACTTCATTCAATATTTAAATTGCCCTGAATCATTATGGCTATTAAAAAATAAACCTGAAAACTTTCCTAAAGGAGAGTTTTCTTTGTTTTTAGAGAAGTTAGTTAAAGAGGGTTATGAGCTTGAAGAATTTGCTCAGCAATTATTTCCGAATGCTATTTCACTTCCTGATTTTGTGGAATGAACTGTATAAAATCTTCAAAATTCTCTTCAGATTTTTTTTAAGACTAAATCAAACTCTTGTTTATCTTCTATAAAGATATTGCAAGGATTATATTTATATTTCTTAAATTCAACTAATAAATGCAACTTTTTAGATTTGACATTAATCTAAATACTAAAATACGGCAATTTTTAAAGACTATAAAGATAAACTCTTCGCTACTATCTCTGCAATATCCAATACTTCCATAGTTTCGTTTTTGTCTGCTTCGGTAACGCCGTCTCTTAGCATTGTCATACAAAATGGGCAAGCAGAAGCTACTACATTTGCTTTGGCATCTATGGCTTGTTGCGTTCTTACTTTGTTTATTCTTACATCGCCTGGTTCGTCTTCTTTAAATATTTGAGAACCACCAGCACCACAACATAATCCTTGTTTCTTATTCGATTTCATTTCCACAAAATCAGTTCCTAAGCTTCCTAAAATACTTCTTGGAGCGTCAAAAATTCCATTTGCTCTTCCTAAATAACAAGAATCGTGATATGTAACTTTTTTATTTTTAAAAGCTCCAGATTCTGAAAGGTTTACATTGTTTTTCTTCAATAAATCGTCTATAAATTCTGTATGATGATATACTTCATAGTTTCCTCCAAGACTAGGAAATTCATTTTTCAATAAGTTGAAAGAATGCGGATCGCAAGTAACAATCTTTTTTACTTCATACATATTAAATGTTTCAATAGCCATTAAAGCAGCCATTTGAAACACAAATTCGTTTCCAGCTCTTTTGGCAGCATCTCCAAGACTAGATTCTTCTGTTCCCAAAACTGCAAAATCTACGTCAAATTTGTTCATTATTTTAACAAAAGAACGTGTAATTTTTTTTGCTCTATCATCAAAACTTCCTGCGCTTCCTACAAAGAAAAGGTATTCTGGTTTTTTGCCTTGGGCAAATACATCTGCCATTATTGGTACATTCATTACTTAGTATTTTAGTATTTAGTAAAAAGTATTAAAGTCTAACTTATTATTTCAAATTATGAACAGTTAGTAAATTCATAATTCTTAATTACTCTTCAGAAATCCAATTTGCTCTATCTTGCTGGCTAAACTGCCAAGGTGCGCCATTATTTTCTATATTAGAAAACATTGCATTCCATTCTTCTGGCGAATTAGATTGCTCTAAAATTAAATTTCTTCTTAGTTGCATAATAATATCTAAAGGACGAATAGTTACTGGGCAAGCTTCCACACAGGCGTTACATGTTGTACATGCACGCAATTCTTCTACAGAAACATATTCGTCAGAAATTAGAGATTTTCCATCGTCTACAAAAGCACCATTTTTACTTATGTTTATTGCTACTTCTTCCAATCGATCTCTGGTGTCCATCATTATCTTTCTTGGCGAAAGTTTTTTACCTGTTTGCGAAGCAGGGCATTGTTCTGTACATCGTCCACATTCTGTACATGTATATGCTTCCAAAAGATTTTTCCAGCTTAAATCTTGAACATCTTTTGCTCCAAAGCTTGGTATTTCTGCCTCAGCACCTTCAGCAGGAGCAGCAAAAGCCGTTTCTGGATTCATCATCAATTTAATTTCTTTTGTAACTACTTCCATATTGTTTAAATAGCCTTGTGGCTTTAAACTAGAAAAATATACCGTAGGGAAAGCCAACATAATATGTAAATGCTTAGAAAATGGCAAGTAAACTATAAAAGTTAATACACCCAAAATGTGTCCCCACCAACCTATTCTTTCTATAATATGTAAAGCATCAACACTTAAACCACCAAAAAGTAATGGACCTAATTTACTAGAAATTAAAAAATTAAAACTTCCAGATCCTGCAAAATGACTTGCACCTTGATTGTATAAAACTTCATCTGCACCGTTCATCATAAAAATAAATATCACTAAAAATATTTCTATAAATAGAATAATATTTGCATCGAGTTTTGGCCAACCATTCATTTCCGAACGAACCAATCTTGGAACTTTTAGTAAATTTCTTCTAGCCAAAAATATTATAGTTGCTATAAATGCAAGAACAGAAAGTAATTCAATAAAGCTCACTACAAATACATATAAACCGTGCAAAAAGCCTTCGTTTCCAAATAATTGTAATAAAAATCTGTGATTTCCAGAAAATCCATCAATAAAAATTTCAATTAATTCTATTTGTGTAACTAAAAAAGCAGCATAAACTGCAAAGTGCATAATAGCTGGTCCAAAATCTTTAAACATTTTTTTTTGCCCAAAAGCTATTAATAAAACACGTTTTATACGTTCACTAGGATTGTCAGAAAAATCTTCTGGTTTTCCTAAGTTGATATTTTTATAAATTTGAAGATATTTTTTGCCAGCAAACGCAAAAACACCAATAGTTATCACCGCAAAAGCAATCATTTGAATGTGAGCCAGTTCCATGTTTAATATTATTTTGAAACAAAAATAAGATTTGTACCGCTATTTTCATTATTTTTAATCCTTTAAAATCTATTTATGTTTATAAAAATAATATTTGCTTTTTTATCCTTTTTTCTTTTACAAAGCACTTTTGCCCAAAAACACAAGTTTGGTATTAAAGAAACACAGTATATCAATAACTTAGAGGCTCATGAAAAAGTTTCAATTTTTGTAAAGGGTGATTATAAAAATGTTTCTGCCACAGCAAAGAAATACAATGCGGTAATAAAATATTCTTATCAGGGAATTTTTGCTATAAGTATTGCACAACAAGATATTAATGCTTTTGCAAACAATTTGAAAGGTTCAGCACTTGAATTGCCTTTTGGAAAAGGAAAGCTAATGATGGATACCGCTTTAATAGTTAATAATGTAGTAGCAGTTCACCAAGGATTAAGTCCGCTAGCACAATCTTCTACTGGAAAAGATGTAATTATCGGTATTTTAGATTCTGGAATTTATTTTGATCATCCAGATTTTAAAAAAGCAGACGGAAGTACTAGAATAAGATATATTTGGGATCAAAATTTGTCAGCTAGTTCTGCTTCGCCATTGCCTTATGCCTATGGTAAAGAATGGTCTTGGATAGAAATAGATAATGGTTCGTGTAATCATGTAGAACCAGCAAGTCAATATGGGCACGGAACAACAGTAGCAGGTGCAGCATGTGGAAACGGTCTAGGTTCTGGCCATTTTATGGGTGTAGCACCAGATTCTGAAATTATTGCCGTAGCAGTAGATTATTATGGAAATGATTTTTTAAGCAATTTAGTAGATGCTATAGATTATGTATTTAAAAAAGCAGATGCATTAGGAAAACCATGCGTTATAAATACAAGCTTAGGAACTTATTTTGGTTCTCATGATGGTAAAGACCTTGCTACGCAAATGATAGACGCTATAATAGAAGAACGTTCTGGTAGGGCAGTAGTTGCTTCTGCTGGAAATGGAAATAATATAAACGATACAGATCCTAACTACACGCCAACACACTTATCTTATTCAGTAAATTCTGATACAAGTTTTACTTGGTTTAAAATAATTCCTTC
Organism: uncultured Bacteroidota bacterium; assembly: GCA_937139485.1. Classification (GTDB taxonomy): domain Bacteria; phylum Bacteroidota; class Bacteroidia; order Chitinophagales; family UBA8649; genus CAKZQD01. The sequence goes on from CAKZQD010000152.1 coordinate 3,759, forward strand.
TGATGGACAAGTTTATTTTGATTTATGGGCAGAAAAATCAGATTTTGAAAATGTTTCTTTTGCACTACAAAACGATAATCCAACAAATTTTGTTGAATACGCTAGAACACCTTTTTTAAATATTGCAGATGATTTTCAAATGGATTTAACAGAAGGTTTTTTTCATTCTGAAATTGTTTTTGATGATGCACTTCAAAACCATGGCAAAGTAGATTATTTTATAGAAGAAACAGAAGGACGATACCATATAGAATTTTTAATTACACCAGATTCTACAAGTCATATTTGGCGTTTTATAACAACAGGAACTGGAACTTTTGATATTTGGAGTAGTGCAACTTATCAAGGAACATCAAATATGATTTACAATAATTTGCCTCCAAGCTTTGTAGTAGAAGATATTGTAAATTACAAAACGCCAGACAATAAAAAAACAATAGTAAGTTCTTGGCAATGTTCAGATAAAGTAATTACTGTAGGAAATTATTCTAACAGAGCAGCTTATTTTGATGTTGATTCTATATATAGGCTAACAAACGAAACTCCAGGCGAAATTTATTATAGATCTAGCGAAGGTCCAACAAGAGATAATAGATTAAAACCAGATATTTCTGCAACAGGAAATCAAACATTTGCAACAGGAAATTTAAATTTTATCAATTTAGCTTTATCTGTAAACAGACCAAAAGTTTCTTATGACACCTTGCATGCCAGAAATGGAGGCACGTCTATGGCTTCGCCAATTGTAGCTGGTGCAGTTGCATTGTATTTAGAGCAAAACCCAGATGCTTACTGGTACGAAACCAAAGCAGCAATTATTCAATCTGCAAAAAGAGATGCTTTTACAGGTACCACAGAAAATACACAATATGGTTATGGAAAGCTAGATGCTTTTGCCTTGATGCAATTTAATGCAATAGTGGGCTGTACAGATGTTACAGCATTTAATTACAACGCACAAGCCAATGTAGAAGATGGTTCTTGCGAAGCAATTGTACTAGGTTGCCTTGATAATACAGCTTTAAATTTCAACGAAAATGCAAATACAGATGATGGTTCTTGTATAGCAGTAGTAAATGGTTGTATGGATTCTTTGGCAATAAATTTCAATGAAAACGCAAATGCAGATGATGGTTCTTGTGAATATGAAACAGGAATTGAAGATATAAATAATCAAGCTTTTAAATTAATTCCAAATCCTGTAAAAGAAATTAGTTATGTTTATTTTGAAGAAAACGGAATTGCAAATTTGAACATATTTGATGTTTCTGGAAAACTGATTAAAAAAGGAAAAATTAGTAATCAAAAACCTTATAAATTGAGTAAAAAATCATTTAGTAAAGGAGTTTATTATATTGAAATTGAAAATGCTAATATTACAGAAAGCATTAAATTTGTAGTTGAATAATCAATAGTAAATTAGAAAAGTATTTAAGTCTAAAGTAAAGTAACTTCCTACTAAAATACTTGTTACTTAAATCCTTGCTACTTAAATACTTCCTACTAAAATACTTGTTACTAAAATACTAAAATAAAAAATAATGTCAAAAAACTTAATCATAGATCAAAAAGGGATTCACTATAAATTAGTAAGAATGTCTTACCAAATTTTGGAAGATAATTATGCAGAAGACGAAATTCACTTGATTGGAATAGTTTCTGGTGGATTAATTTTAGCAAAAGAGCTCAAAAAGCAAATTGCAAAAATTAGCGATGTTAAAATTTTAGTTCACAGTTTAGAAATAGATAAAAAAAATCCTTTAAGTTCTGAAATAAAATTAAGTACAGGTATTAAAAAACTAGAAGCCAAAACAGTAATCTTGGTAGATGATGTTACCAATACTGGTAAAACAGGTTTCTATGCTTTTAAACCATTGATGGATATAAATGCTAAATCGGTAAAAATGGCTGTATTAGTAGATAGAAGACACAAAAAATATCCAGTTTATAGTTCTTATGTAGGCAATAAACTAACTACGACTTTGCAAGAATACATTTCTGTAGACTTTGAAAAGAATAAAGCTGTTGGGGTTTATTTGAGTTAAAATTTAGTATTCAGTTTGCAGTTGCAGTATTCAGTCTGTTACAAATAATATTTTTTTTGCAAAATTTAGCTTAAAAAATGAATTGCATTATACGAAAGTAAACATACTGTCAACTGATACAAATTACTGCTTACTATTTCTCTATACTTCCATCAACTTCATAAGCCGTCAAATGTTCTCTCAACCAATCTGGAATTTCGATAGTTCCTTTAGTTCTCATATCAAACATTATTTGAGTAGTTTCTCCTGTTGCATGAATTACATTTTCGCCATTTAATGTAGTAGAAGAAATCATATATTCTAGCACAAAACTTTTTGTCCCCATTTTTTTAGTTCTTACAGAAACTTTTGGGTTTACAGCATACATTGTGAGTTCTTTTAAGAAATTCACATTTACATTGCCTATCAAAAACATATCTTTTTGCCAATTCCATCTTGGGCTTGCATTTAGCATATAAGTTCCTCTTGCTATTTCAAAATAAGTAACAAAAACGGCATTATTTACATGCCCTAGAGGATCTAAATCGCTCCATCTTATTTGTATTCCTTCTTGGTGTGTAAACATATTTTTAAATTTTGGAGTGCAAATGTAAGTAAAAAGATTTACGATTTTTGATTTACGATTTACGAAATTTCTGCTGTCTAAAATAATTCTTAAATTTCGGGAGAGTAGAAACTTCACTTCTCTTTGTGGGAAAAAAAATATATGGAATTAGTAACGGAAATCAATGCTTAAAAATTGACAAATCAAAATCGTCATCATTCATCCAAAGATGTCCTTTTCGTATTTCTAAAGGTGCGCTTATATTATTGGTGTATAAACCGCCTGTGCCAAGCCCTTGGTAAACGGTAGTGTCAAATGAAGCAGCCCATTGTGCAATGGCATTCAAACCAATATTTGACTCTAGAGCAGAAGTTGCCCACCAATCAATATTGTTTTTTTGAGCTAAAACTATCCATTCTTCACTGGCCTTAAAACCACCTATCAAACTTGGCTTTAGAATAATATATTGAGGTTTTATAGCTTCTAAAAGACTTTGCTTTTCAGCTAAAATATTTATACCAATCAATTCTTCATCTAAAGCAATAGCTAATGGTGTTTTTGAGCAAAGACGAGCCATTTCCTTTATTTGCCCTTGTTTTATTGGTTGTTCTATAGAATGAATATCTAATTTAGAAAGTAAGTCTAATTTTTCTAGTGCTTCTTCTGCAGAAAAGGCACCATTGGCATCAACTCTTATTTCTATAGTTTCTTTAGAAAATCGTTTTCTAAGCGATTTTAGAATTTCATATTCTGTATTAAAATTTATAGCACCAATTTTCATTTTTATACAATCAAAACCAGCTTCAATTTTTTCTTCAATCTGCTTTTGCATAAATACTTCATTTCCCATCCAAATCAAACCATTAATAGGAATTCCAGAATTATTATCTGAGAAATCTGTTGTGTAAAATTTCCTTTTACCAAGACTTCTCATATCCATCAAAGCCATTTCTAATCCAAAACGAATACTCGGAAAATCTTTTAAACTTGTATGAAAATTATTAGAAAAATCATTGATGTTCTCACACACTTCTGTTAGTTTTTCTTCATAGTTTGGTACATCGTCAAAGCTTAGTCCTTTGAGCAAACCACACTCGCCCAGTCCAAACAATTTTGGTTCATCTTCGAAGCAAATTTTTATAAACCAAGAATCTTTTACTTTTAAAATACCTCTAGATGTTCCGCTGGCTTGTTTAAAAATAAGGCGATGTTTGAATTGTTTTGCTTTGAACATATTAAATAGTTTAAATGACTATCCGTAAAGTTACCTAAACATAAATCGAGTTATATTTTGCGAGTCTTGTCCTTCCCTTGAGGGAAGTAGATGGGTGAATATAGTAAGAAATCACCCTCTTATCTCCTTCAAGGGTGTAATTACCCAGCAAAAGGGAGGGGTCTTTCAAAAGCTTTATTAATTATGGTTTCAAAAGGGTCTGGGTGCTTTCTGTAATTAAATTTGAAAGCTATTTCGTCCATATATTCTTGTAAGTATTTTACTGAAATATGATGATATGTTCCAATTACAGCTCTTTTTAACATTGCCCAAAATCCTTCTATTGTGCTTGTATTATATATTCCTTCGTTGTATTTGTGTTTATTGTGATTCATAGAAAAATGATCTGCAAATGCCTTTTTTGAGTGTCTGTATGCTCCAAAACCATCTGACACAATAATACTATTTGGATTGATCTGCATATCCATAATTGGTCTTATTTCTTTAGACCAAGCTTTCTCTAAAACATTTAAAATTAACTTTCCTTCTCTTTGATACATACCTAAAACTGGAGTTTTATGATTCATTCCTCCTGGGTAATATCCTTTTTCATCCTTTATTTTTTTTGACATTTTTATCATACTTCCTCCTACATAGGTTTCATCAATCTCAACTATTCCATTTAAGATGTGAGACTCTCGCATTGCTTTTCTTATTCTTCTTTGAAGCAGTAAGGCTGTGTCTTTATTTATCTTTAAGTGTCTTGATAATTGCAAAGATGAAATACCTTTTTTAGCGTCAACTATTAAATATATTGCTATAAACCATTTTTGCAATGATAGTTTTGTGGCTTCAAAAATAGTTCCGACCAACACACTAAAACTTCTGTTACAAATATAACATTTATGTCTATGTTCATTTTTCACTCTTTTTGTTTTTACACCTTGACAATAAGGACACTTTATCTCATTTCCCCATCTTTTTTCTTCCAAAAACCTTATACAGCTTTCTTGATTTGGATATTTCTTTATTAATTCTATTAAATCCATTGCTTTTTAACACAAACTTACCATCGTAAAACGCAGTCTATATGCGTTCTCCCTTTTACTGGGTAATTACATCTCAAGAGGGGAACGTTCGCTGCTATTTTATTAAAATTGTTCTTTAGCTGTTGTGATTTGTTAATTGTAATTTGAT
>CAKZQD010000153.1 GCA_937139485.1 uncultured Bacteroidota bacterium
GGGGTGTAGCGCAGTCCGGTTAGCGCACCTGGTTTGGGACCAGGGGGTCGCAGGTTCGAATCCTGCCTCCCCGACTTAAAAAAAGCCTTACATTTTGTAAGGCTTTTTTAATTTTAAAAACTTAACAATCAAATCTCAAAAAAAAACTACGCATCTACTTCAAGCTCTTCTTCAAGTCTTAGGTTTTCTATAATGTGTTTTTGACGGTCTGGTGTGTTTTTTCCCATATAATACGATAAAATATCATCTATACTTTTTTCTGGGCTAGTCATTACAGGTGTTAGTTTCATACTTTCGCCTATAAAATCTTCAAATTCGTTTGGTGAAATTTCTCCCAATCCTTTAAACCTTGTTATTTCTGCTTTTCCTCTTAATTTTAATATTGCCTTTTGCTTTTCTTCTTCGCTATAGCAATAAAAAGTTTGCTTTTTATCTCGCACTCTAAACAATGGTGTTTCTAATATTTTTACGTGTCCGTCTTTTACTAAATCTGGAAAAAACTGTAAAAAAAACGTCAGTAATAATAAACGAATATGCATTCCATCTACATCTGCATCGGTGGCTACTACTACATTATTGTAGCGCAGGTCTTCTAGTCCTTCTTCTATATTTAAAGCATGCTGCAAAAGGTTAAATTCTTCATTTTCATAAACAATTTTTTTCTTTAAACCAAAGCAGTTTAGTGGTTTTCCTCTTAAACTAAAAACTGCTTGCGTTAAAACATCTCTGGCTTTTGTAATAGAACCACTTGCAGAATCTCCCTCTGTAATAAATATAGTAGTGTCTAAATGCTGTTCTTTCTTTTTATCAGAAAAATGAACTCTACAGTCTCTCAATTTTTTATTATGTAGGTTTGCTTTTTTAGCTCTTTGGTTGGCAATTTTCTTTACGCCAGCCATATCTTTTCGTTCTCGTTCAGATTGTTGTATTCTTTTTAAAAGCAGTTCTGCTGCAAGTGTGTTTTTATGTAAAAAATTGTCAAGGTTTTTCTTTACATAGTCATTAATAAAAGCTTTTACACTTTGCCCATCTTTTTCTACATGACTAGATCCTAGTTTTGTTTTTGTTTGCGATTCAAAAACAGGTTCTTGCATTCTTATACTTATTGCGGCAACAATAGAAGCTCGAACATCCTGCGGATCAAAATTCTTGTTGTAAAATTCTCTTACGGTTTTTACAAGTGCTTCTCTAAAAGCCTGCTGGTGCGTTCCACCTTGAACGGTGTATTGTCCGTTTACAAAAGAATAATAGTCTTCGCCATAATGATTGTCGTGCACCAAACCAAATTCAATATCTTCACTTTTGAAATGAATAATTGGATATCTTCTACTATTTTCATCTGTTTTTCTATCTAATAAATCTGCAAGTCCATTTTTTGAATAAAAACGTGTTCCATTATACCACAAGCTTAAACCTGCATTTAGGTATGCATAATTCCAAATTAAATTATCTAAATACTCTGGTATAAATCTATAGTTTTTAAAAATTTGATCGTCTGGAATAAATTCTATAAATGTTCCATTGTCTTCATCTGTATTTCCGTCTTCTTCGCTTATTAAAACTCCTGCCTCAAAACAAGCAATTTTCATTTTTCCTTCACGAACAGATTTTACCTTAAAGTGAGAAGATAATGCATTTACTGCTTTTGTACCTACACCATTTAATCCTACAGATTTTTTAAAAGCCTTAGAATCATATTTTCCTCCTGTATTTATTTTAGATACACAATCTACAACTTTACCTAGCGGAATTCCTCTACCATAATCTCTTACAGTAACTATTTTTTCTTTTACTTCTATTTCTATTTTTCTTCCATTGCCCATTACAAACTCATCAATAGAGTTGTCTATAACTTCTTTTACCAAAATGTATATTCCATCATCTTGCGAAGAGCCATCACCTGTTTTTCCTATATACATTCCAGGCCTTAATCTCATGTGCTCTTTCCAATCTAACGATCGAATATTGCCTTCATCATATTTAACATCTGCCATAATATTTCTTTCTAAAATTAATAATTGACTATAAAGTTATTCAAAATTAAACTAAAGTTGTACATTTAACTTTAGAATGCTATTCACATAGATAATGTTTATAGTTTTTAAAACCATTTTAACTAAAAATTCGATGATTGATTTTAAAAATTCTGATCAAACACCCAAAGTAATGCTCATAGATGATAATGCTGGAGAAGTAATTATTTTAAAAGCTGCACTTAAAAAAATAAGCATTAAAAACATTGAATTTAAAGCCTACAAAAACCCTGTAGAAGCTGTTGAAAAACTAGAAGAATTAGTAAAAACACCAGAAGGAAGGCAAGAGCTACCGCACCTTATTCTTTTAGATTTGAACATGCCAGAAATGAATGGAACAGAAGTTTTAATAAGATTGAAAGCTATTGAGGCTTTACGAGTTATTCCTATTATTATTATTACAACATCTGCAATTGTAGAAGAATTAGAAAAATGCTACAAACTAAATGCAAATAGCGTTCTTCAAAAACCAATGGATTTTGAAGATTATGTAAAAACTTTAGATGTAATTACTCAATTTTGGTTTCACCATGCAGCTAGAATTGAAGTACATTAAAAACTTCTTATTCCTTTAAAAATTTTATTTCATCTTTTTTGTTTGAAACTAGTGACGAAAATGCCATTTCAACAATTAAAGTATCTCCATTTCTTTTCATTTTATTTGAATATTCATATTTACCTATTTTTCTACAAGTATCTGTATTTAAGTTTTTATAAGTAGCGTCTACAAAGTTGCCTTCCAAATTTAAATAAAACTCAGTAATATAATATTGCCCTGCAATAAAGTTTTTATTTTTTTTAGGGTAGCAATCATTTACTTCTACTTGGTCGGTAAAATAATTTCTTTCACAGACAAAAGAATCTTGAAAAAATTCTATATCATAATTACTTCCAGCAAAATATACAACATTTGCATCTAGTTGTGAATGCCACTTTCCTCTAATAAATTCTTTAGTAATTAAATTTTCATTATCTTTTTTACAAGACATTATTGAAGCTATCAAAATAAACAATAGTATAATGTTTTTCATTTTATTTTAACGAAAACAATGAATAGTTATTTTGTAAATTTACATTTTGATACTATAATATGATTGAAGAAGAAAATAAAGCCTTAACATTTGCAGAAAAACTGATTAATGAAACCAATAATTCTATTTTTTTAACTGGAAAAGCAGGAACAGGAAAATCTACATTTCTAAGAAAAATAGCTCGTGAATCTGAAAAAAGCCTTGTAGTTTTGGCTCCTACAGGAATAGCTTCAATTAATGCAAAAGGGCAAACCATTCATTCATTTTTTAAAGTACCTTTTGGCCCTTTACAGCCCGCAGATGCACGTTTAAGAAAAATAAAATTCAAACCCGAAAAAGCAGAAATAATAGAAAACTTAGAGCTTTTAATTATAGACGAAATTTCTATGGTAAGGGCTGATGTTTTAGATGCTATAGATTTCTTATTGCGTAAAGTTAGAAAGATAGGAAAACCCTTTGGCGGTGTTCAAGTGCTTTTTGTTGGTGATTTGTTTCAGTTAGAACCCGTAATGCCAAAAGATGAAGCCATATTTTTAGACAATTTTTACCATTCGCCTTATTTTTTTAATGCTTGGGTTTTTAACGAAATCGATATCGTAAACCTTGAATTACAAAAAATATACCGACAAACGGATAAACATTTCATAGGTTTGCTAA
>CAKZQD010000154.1 GCA_937139485.1 uncultured Bacteroidota bacterium
AGGTCCCAAGGGTTGGGCTGTTCGCCCATTAAAGTGGCACGCGAGCTGGGTTCAGAACGTCGCGAGACAGTTCGGTCTCTATCTATTGCGGGCGTTAGAATTTTGAGTAGATCTGTTCCTAGTACGAGAGGACCGGAATGGACAAACCGCTGGTGTATCAGTTGTGCCGCCAGGTGCATTGCTGAGTAGCTATGTTTGGAATGGATAAGCGCTGAAAGCATCTAAGCACGAAGCCAACTACAAGATGAGAATTCTTTTAAGAGCCGTTCGAGATGAGGACGTTGATAGGTTGTAGGTGTAAAGGCAGTAATGTCAAAGCCGAACAATACTAATTGCTCGTTAGCTTTATAATCTTAAATTTCAAAATGTCAAATAATATAATGACAAATAACAAGTCATAAAGATTTGTTGGTGACTTTAGCGTAGTGAAACACCTCTTCCCATTCCGAACAGAGAAGTTAAGCACTACAGCGCCGATGGTACTGCCAAGGTGGGAGAGTAGGTCGTTGCCAACTTAATATATAAACCCTTATTACATCTATTTGTAGTAAGGGTTTTTTGTTTTTATATTGTTTTTTACACGTTACAGGTTACAAGTTGCAGGTTACAGGTTGCAGGTTACAGGTTGCAGGTTACAGGTCTCATAACGTCCTCATTTTAGAAAATTGAAGTTCTAGTGCGCTTTTGTAAAACGTTCTTAATTTTATTTAGGATTTGTAAATTGTTAAAGCCACTATTTCTTATGATATTAGAGCTAAGCTAATGTCAGAAAAGTATATAGTATGTGATTGTGAAATTTTTTTTAAGTCGGATTGTAAATCATTTGTAAGATATGTTACGCTTTCTGAAATAAATTCCTTTAAAGTTTGTTTTACTAACTTTTTGAAATCTTAATGATTTGGTGGTGATTGTATATTTATTTCTTGTTGGTGAGAAACATAAATAAACGATTGAGAACATATTTGTTTTGAAATATTAAAGGTGGAATTGTGAAATTGTATGGTGATGCAATAGTGATAGGAGTGGTATCTTTTGATGTAGCTTTTTTTGCTACTTCAAAAATTTAACGGATAGCACGGCTATTGCCATTATATTGTTCTATTTTTGTTTAAATTTAAATCTTTGCTATGATATTAAGAATTGATTCTGAAAACCCTGATAAAAGACGTATTGATAAAGTAGTAGACTGTTTGAGAAATGGTGGAGCATATTACATCATCAGTTAAACTTACAAGCATATTTCAGACATTTAGACAAAAAGGAACTAGCAGAAAATTTAAGACAGATATTGTCTCAAGATGATGAAAAATTTACGAAAGAATAAGCTTTAAATATGTAGGGAGATTTTGAAATCTTATGGAAATGCAAATCACTAGCTAGACAGATATTAAAAATGTTATGAGAATCTTATTTTACTTTTTTACATTATGATGTTAGGATTAGAAGGTTGTTTTTCATCACAAACTGGATAGAACGCTTTAATAAAAACTGCAGAAGAAGCTATAAAAAAAGGTGCTTTTCTTAATGAAGTGTTAGTTTTGGCTTTGATTACCAATGTTGCAATAGGAAAAAACAAATAAAAAATAAAATTATCCAATTTATAATTTTAAATTTGAACCTAAACTAAGTATTTAAAATAAAAACGAGCTGTGCGTTGAACAACTTACAAATTAAGCTTTTATTAGACTTTTCAATTTGTTGTAAACTTATTAATTTGCTATATAGGTGTTTTTTTACGTATGTAACAAGTTCTTTCTGTAAAAATTGTTTTTGAAATTTTAACCTATAAGAAATATGTTTTTAAAAACATGCTATAAAAAATCTTTACCAATATTTTCTTTTTTTATTGGGTTTATATTAATACTAGCTTTTTTAAATTATAAAGTTATTCAAATTCACCCTTTTCAAATCTGGGGGATGTTTTCTAGACCAATATCTGAAAAAGAAATTGTAGAATGTTATGTAATAAGTATTAATAATAAAACTCCTTCATTTTATGAAATGCAACATATTCCTAAAGTTTCTTACATAAACCCAACTATAAGTAAATATATACAGCTAAAACACGGTGAAGACCCTTTTAAATATAGTAGTCTACAAATAAACAAAAAGTATAATTTAGGTATAGAAAATATCATAAATGATGTTTTTGTAAATAGAAATAGTATAAAAAAATATCCAAGTTGGTTATACAATTATATGCAACAATTTCAGGGGGAAGAAATTTATAATTATGAAGTTAACAAGGTATCGTTAAGGTTTGATAGTGCTGGAAAAGTAAAAAAAGTTGATGAGCAACTTATTTTAAATTACAATAATAAATAATGGCTGTAAGGGAGTTAGGTTTATATAGAACTAGTATTTTAAGAATTGTGTTCTTTTATTTTTTAGTTGTTTTGTTGTTTAGGTTTATACACTACCAGTTACCGTTTCAATTGCAAAATCCCCCCTTGTTTATAGCAAATTTTGATTTAGCCTTTTGGTTTTTCAACTATTTTGGTCTAAAAGATATTTTATATCAAAACTATATTGGAGGATTATTTTTTTCAGTACTACTAGTAGCCTTTAATGTATTGTCTATAATATATACCAAAAATAGGTGGTTTATAGGCATTTTTGCCATTTTGTTTTTTATTTATGCTCTGGGTTATAATATTTACCTCACACATAGTTCGCACACTTTTTCTGGTGTTATTCTTTTGCCATTTTGTTTTTTATTTTTAAAAAAAACAAACTTTGAACTACTTTGGGAAGGCTATAGATACTATGTTTGTTGGATTTATCTTTCTGCTTTTCTAATGAAAGTTTACTTCGGCGCTTTTTTTCAGTTTAATTTTGGGGAACTTACTTTTAAAGAAAACATAGCTTGGATTATATATCAAGATCCTGAAAATTGGAGGTCGGTAGCTTCAAGTTTTTTTATTCGCAATCCTATTCTATTAATTATTGGTTATTATATAATGATTCCACTAGAAGGTTTATTTGGTATTGGATTTTTTACAAAAAAAATGGATAAGATATTTTTATTGTTAATACCTTTTATTCATATAGTTTTTTATTTTTTTATAGATGTTTTGTTTTTTGAACAAATGTTACTATCAATATTATTTATTTCTACTACGCAGTGGAAAAAAATAAATCATTTTATTAAAAGTCCAAAAGCGCTATTAAATTTTTTACATTAATGTAAAAACAATTTTAGTTTCGTGATTTCAAACTTTAGTCTTTGAGAACATTGATTTTATTATACTTTAAAGCTTGGTAAAAAATGTTTAACTTACAAATATAATTGTGAAAATGTATGGTGATGCAATAGTGATAGGAGTGGTATCTTTTGAAGTAGCTTTTTTTGCTACTTCAAAAATTTAACGGATAGCACGGCTATTGCCCATATTGTTTTAATTTAGTTTGTGTAGTTTTTTCATTAACCAGTAAAAAAATGAAGGAAAATAATAAGCTACTGTTGGCATAAATGTTTCTAAACCACCTATTTTTTTTCTTTTCTTTCCATTTTTGATGGCTTTTACCATTTCTTTTGCACACTTATTTGCATTCATTCCTTTTTCTTGTGCGACACTATTTTTGTTGAAGGTGTTTCCGTCTGCCGTGAGTGAATTTTTTGTAATTTGTGTGTTGATGAAGCCTGGAGATAATATTGAAATATTAATTTTATATTTTTCTAGCTCAAATCTTAGGCTTTCGAAGTAAGCATTTACTGCATGTTTTGAAGCACAATATGTTGATACTAATGGTAAACCTATTTCGCCAAGTATACTTGATGTGATTGCTATTGTAGCTTGGTTTTGAGACTTTAAAAATGGAATTACTTGTTTTGTTAATTGTATGTTTCCCATAAAATTTACTTCCATAATTCTACGATCTACTTCTTCTAAGGTTTCTTCTGCATAAGATTTATGTGCAATTCCAGCATTTAAAATTAATACATCTATTGATTTGAATTTAGATATTATAGTTTCTATTGCTGGTTTAAATGTTTTATTTTTTGAAATATCTAAAGGTAGAATTAAACTATTTTGATTGTGTAGATTATTTTCTAAAGAAATTCTTTCTAGTTCATTTTTTCTTCGTGCAGATAATACTATTTTACAGTTTTCCTTGGATAATTGTTTTATTAAACCTTCTCCAATACCTGACGAAGCTCCTACAACCCAAACGGTTTTGTTTTTTAAGTCTATTTTCATAATTCAATTTATATTTGGTAAAGATAGTTTTTATGCTTAAAATTTAATTATAGTTTTGAAATAGTTTAGAACTAATTATTTAGTATTTTCGCACACTAAAATTTAAAAAATAATGAAACTATTTATAAGATCTATTCTGAGAAAAGTAGGATTGTATTCTTTAGCAATAACTGTTGAAAATAAAATAATTACACTTTTTAAAAAAGGTGATAGAGTTAATTTTTATAGCCAATTTGTTAAGCGTGGTGATTTAGTTTTTGATGTAGGTGCCAATGAAGGTAATAGAACAGATATATACTTATCTATAGGAGCTAAAGTTGTAGCTGTAGAGCCGCAAGAAGATTGTTATACTAAATTAGAAAAACGATTTGGTAATAAAATAGATTTAATAAAGAAAGGATTAGGAGAAAAAGAAGAGACAAAAACACTTTATATTTCAGATACTAATTTAATTTCATCATTTAATGCTGAGCATATTGAAGAAATGAAAAAGGATAGATTTAAAGGTGTAAATTGGGATAAAACTGCCGATATTCATTTAACTACATTAGATAATTTAATTGCAAAATATGGTACTCCAGATTTTTGTAAAATAGATGTTGAAGGTTTTGAGTTTGATGTTTTAAAAGGTTTAAGTTCACCTTTAAAATCTTTATCATTAGAGTATATTGTACCTGAAAATAAAGATGTAATAGTAAATTGTATAAATCATTTAAATAGTCTTGGAAAGATAGAGTGCAATCATTCTTATGGAGAATCTATGGAATTAGGAATGCCAAATTGGATGGGAGGTAAGGCATTTGAAGAATATTTGAAAACAAAAGAATTTGAAGCAACTTCTTATGGAGATGTTTATGTGCGATTTATCTAATTTCCCTTAATTTTTTAGACTTAATTGAATTTAACACAACTCTATTAAGTATATTTTCTATCTTTGGCAATTAAATTTAGAATAATTACTATGGAAGGAGTTAATTTTTATAAAAAAGCCAATAATATATTAGGTTGGCTTGTTTTTTTATTCGCAGCATTTGTGTACTTATCTACAATGGAAAAAACGGGAAGTTTTTGGGATTGTGGAGAATTTGTTTCTTGTGCATTAAAACTTCAAGTTGCGCACCCACCCGGAGCACCATTTTTTAATATCATAGGAAGAATTTTTTCTTTATTTGCTTTTGGAGATCCTACACAATATGCTACAATGATAAATGCACTTTCAGCTTTATCAACTGCATTTGTAGTATTATTTGGTTTTTGGAGTACTTCTGCTATTCTTAGAAAAGTAATTTTAAAGAAAGAAGAAGATTATTCTACTGCAAATATTATAGCAATACTTGGAAGTGCTTTAGTAGCAGGTTTAAGTATTACTTTCTTAGATTCGCTTTGGTTTTCTGCCGGCGAAGGAGAGGTTTATGCTTTGTCAATGTTTTTTATGACTTTTGTGTTTTGGGCAACTTTAAAATGGGATGCAGACGATAGTCCTTATGCAGATAGGTGGTTATTGTTAATAGCGTTTATGATTGGTTTATCTTCTGGTGTTCACCTTTTAAGTTTGTTAGCAATACCTTTTACAGCTCTGATGTATTATTTAAAAAGATATGAAGATTCTTTTAGTTGGAAAGGTTTATTTATAGCATTTGTACTAGCTTTTATAGCCGTAGGTGTTGTAATGAAAGGTATTATAGCCGGAATACCTTCAATGTATTCTAAATTTGAAAAATTATTTGTAAACTCTTTTGGTTTGCCTTTTAACAGCGGTGTTATTTTTGTTAGTATACTTATAATTCTTGGTTTAGTAGGTTTATTGTGGTATGCAAATAATGTACCTGCAGAAAAAAGGAAAGGAATATTTGGACTAAAATTGAAAAATGGAACTTTAGAAAGATTGGTATTAGCAATAGCTTTTGTAATTATAGGTTATTCTTCTTTTTTAATGGTGCCAATAAGGTCTGCGGCAAATCCTCCTATAAATATGAATAGACCAACTGATGCTTTTAAAATGCTTTCGTATTTAAATCGTGAACAGTATGGTGAAAGACCTTTAATTAGTGGACCAGATTATACACTTTCTCCTCAAGACGAATATGTAAGAGACGAAGCAGGAAGAGATTTTAAAAGAGTTAATAAAAGAGACATACTTGTAAAAGGAAAAGATAAGTATGAAATAGTTGAAAAAGATGGTAAGTTTGATTACGTAATTCAAAGCGATAGTAAAATGCTTTTTCCTAGACTTGGAGTCCTAAACGATCCTGGTAAAGTTGATGCATATAGAGCTTGGATAAAACCAAATTATAATGTAGTATATAGTGTTTATGATGCAACAAAAAAGAAAAGTATAACAAAGAAAGTTGCTAGTTTTAAATATAATCAACTAGCTCAAGCAGAAGCTTATGTAAAACAACAAAACGAATCTGGAGAAAATCAATTTAGATATAGAATAAAAGATGATATTTCTTGGGGAGATAATATTAGTTATTTCTTTAGTTACCAAATGGGCTTTATGTACATGAGGTATTTTATGTGGAATTTTTCTGGAAGACAAAATGATATTCAAGGAACTTATGCTAATGCAGATGGTGGTTGGATTACTGGAATTGCTGCTGTAGATGATTTTTTAGGAACATTTTGGGGCAATGCAAAATGGACGCAAAAAGATTTATCTAAAGAAAGATTAGAAAATAAGGCAAGAAATAAATTTTATGCTATTCCTTTTATTTTAGGTATTGTAGGTTTGATTTGGTTGTTTAAGAAAAACTGGAAAATAGGTATTGCAGTAATGGCAATTTTCTTAACTACAGGTATGATTTTTAATGTTTATGGTAACCACCCACCAATAGAACCAAGAGAAAGAGATTATGTAATTGTAGGTTCATTGTTTATATATGCAATGTGGCTGGGCATGTCTGTTTTTGCAATTTTTGATTTTCTAAGAAATAAAATTAGTGGAAATGTAGCAGCTCCAATTGCTATTGTTGTGGCTTTAATAGCTCCTGTTTTAATGGGATCTGAAGGCTGGGACGATCACAATAGAGATTTTAGAACAGTACCAGTAGATATGGCTACCAATTATTTAGAATCTTGTGCACCAAATGCTATTATTTTTACGCAAGGAGATAATGATACTTACCCGCTTTGGTATGCCCAAGAAGTAGAAGGTATAAGAACAGATATACGTGTAATTAATGTTAGTTTGCTAGGAGTAGATTGGTATGTAAACCAGTTGCGTTATAAAATGAATGATGCAGCTCATTTAAAATTAACCTTTACCCCAAATATGATAAAAGGTAATATAAGAGATTATGTACCTTATGTAAATAATCCAAGTATTGATAAAAATAAATATTATAATGCAAAAGACATTATGAAGTTTATAAGTAAAGACGACCCAGAAATAAAGGCTCAAACTAGGTATCCTTACTATGTTCCTACAAGAAAAATGAGTTTTCCAGTTAGTGCAGAAGCTGTTAAAACTATGAATATGACAGATGCGCCTGATTCACTTATCGTTTCAGATATGAGAGTAGATTTAAGAAAGGCAAGTCTTCAAAAAAATGATTTGATGACTATAGATATTATAGCAAACAATATCAATGATAGACCAATTTATTTTGCTATATCTGTAGCGCCGTCTGCTTATTTAGGTTTTCAAAAATATTTTCAACAAGAAGGTTTAACTTATAGAATAGTACCAGTAGAAAATGTTTCTGGACAACCTACCCAAAGCCCAGTAAGAAAAGAACTGATGTATAACAACATGATGAATAAATTTAAATGGGGGAAAATTGCAGAAAACCCTAATGTTTATTTAGATGAAAATATTCTGAGAATGACTCAAAATTTGGTAAGTAATTTTTCTAAATTGGCAGAAGAATATCAAAGGAGTGGAGATTCTCAAAGAGCAATTGAAATAGTAGATAAATGCTTAGAAGTATTGCCAATAGAAAAAGTTAATCCAAATTATTTTCACGGGCCATTGCCTAGTATTTATTTAAGAGCAGGTGAAAAGGAAAAAGCAAAAGCACTTTCAGATAAAATAGTAGCAACTTGTAAAGACGAACTAGAATATATGCACATAGTTTACAAGAATGAAAAAGCTCGCTACGCTCCAGGTACATTTGGAAGAATTAGAGAAGTGCAAGAATACTTGTACTTATTACAACAAATTTCTAGAGCATATCAAGTAGAAGATGAAACGTATTCTAAAGAATTAACAACACTTCTTAATGATTATTCTTTAAAATTCCAGCAATAAGTAATGGCAACAATTCATTATGATAAATGTCCAGTATGCGATTCTAAGCAGTTAGAAAATTATATAACTGCCACAGATTGGGGACTTACAGGAGAAAGTTTTAATATTGAAAAATGTATATCTTGCAGTTTTGCTTTAACACAAGATGCTCCAGATGCAGAAAGTATTGTAAAATATTATCATCATGATGATTATGTTTCGCATTCAGATACTACAGAAGGGCTTTTTTTTAAAGTATACCATGCTGTTAGAGATTTTATGCTCAATAAAAAAAGAAACTGGGTAGAGCAAAACACAACTAAAGGAAATGTTTTAGATATAGGATCTGGCACAGGTTATTTTTTGAATAATATGAAAAATAACAACTGGCAAGTAAATGGTTTTGAACCAGAAGCAGCTGCCAGAAAAGTTGCTAAAAATAATTTTGGTATTGAATTATCAAATAATTTAGAAAGTATTATTAATGCTGAACAAAAATATGATGCAATAACTATGTGGCATGTTTTAGAACATGTACATACTTTGAATGACTATTTTGTTTATTTTAAAACTATGCTAAAGCAAGACGGAGCAGTTTTTATTGCGGTCCCAAATTACACTTCTAAAGACGCTAGATTTTATATGGAAAAATGGGCAGCCTTAGATTTACCAAAACATCTATGGCATTTTAGTCCAGAATCTTTAAAAAGTTTAGCAGAAAAGCATGGTTTTCAACTTACAAAAAAACATGCTTTACCTTTTGATGCTTTCTATATAGCATTATTGAGTGAAAAAGGCTTTTTTGGAAAACTTAGAGCAATAATTATTGGAAAGTATTCTTTTTTCTCATCCCTTTTTAATGTTGATAATGCTTCATCAATATTGTACGTATTAAAAAATAAAAAATAGTTATGGCTTTAAAGAAAAGAGATGTTTTTTTTGGAAAAGATAAAACAGTAGAACTTTTAAAATCAGATAAATCGATAGATAAAATTTTGATAATGAGAGGAAAACACGGTTCTGAATATTCGGAAATACGTGCTTTATGTACAGAAAGAAATATTCCTGTTAACATAGTTCCTAAAGAGAAGATAAACTATTTATTAAATCCATTAATACCAGATGGATATATAAATCATCAAGGAGTTATGGGAATATATAGCCCTATAACTTATGCAAATTTAGATGATATATTACACGCTGTTTTGTATAAAGGAAGAGACGTAAATTTAGTACTCTTAGACAATATTACAGATGTTAGAAATGTTGGTGCAATAGCTAGATCTGCAATTGCTTTTGGAGCAGATGCACTAATTGTACCTATGAAAGGAAGCGCACAAATTAATCATGAATCTATAAAAGCAAGTGCAGGAACATTAACAGATATACCTATTTGTAGAGTTCCAGATTTAAAATCTACCATTGAATATTTGAAACTAAACGGAGTTTCTATAATAGGATCATCTTTAAAAGCAAAAGAGAAAATAATTAATATGAACTTTAGAAAACCAATGGCATTGGTCATGGGTAGTGAAGGTGAAGGAATGACAGATAGTATAAGTGCATTGTGCGATGAACAGTTTATAATACCAATGTCTGGAGGAATAGATTCTTTAAATGTTTCGGTATCTTGTGGTGTAATGCTCTATGAAATTTTTAATCAAAGAAACGAAAACTATTAATTATGAAAATAGATTTTAAACAACATATTTTACCACATTTAATTGCTATTGCTATATTTTTTACTGTGGTTTCTATTTATGGAAGCTATGAATGGCAAGGTAAAAGCCTGCAGAGTCATGATGGCGTAAGTTACCAAGGAGCAGCACAAGAAGCTAAAGAATATAGAGAAGAAAAAGGAGAGCAAGTACTCTGGAACTCTAGAGTGTTTTCTGGAATGCCATTGTTTCAAATGGCTTATAAGGTTAAAGAAAATTTAGTATTGGAATCTACTAAATTTTTTAGAAGTTTTATGCCAAGTACAGTAGGTACTATGTTTATGCTTATGATTGGTTTTTATTTTGCATTATTACTTTTTAGAGTAGATAATAAAGTTGCCGTAATTATTTCACTAGGCTTTGGTTTATCTACTTGGTTACTTTTATCTATTGAAGCTTCGCACAACACTAAAATAATGGTATTGGCATTTGTAGCACCTATGTTGGGTTCATTGTATTTTGCATACAATAGAAAATTGTTACTAGGTTCTGTATTAGTAAGTTTTTTAGTAGGAGTTTCTATTGGGTGGAATCATTATCAAATTACATATTATAGCATATTTTTTATTTTCATTTTTGTTCTTTTTGAATTTATTAAAGCAGTAAAAGAAAAAAAAGCACAAGAATTTTTTAAGAAATCTTTTGTGATTCTTGGGTTTACCATTTTAGGTGTATTACCAAATACTGCAAGGTTATGGGCTACTTACGAGTATGCTCCAGAAACTATGAGAGGAGGAAAATCTGAACTTACACAAGTTGAAACAGAAAGTGGTGGCTTAGATAAAGATTATGCCATGCGTTGGAGCTATGGTAAAGCCGAAACTTTTAATTTATTGGTGCCAGGACTTTATGCAGGTGGTTATCATCCTGGAGAAAATTCTAATTTAGTAAAAGAGCTTAAACGAAAAGGCGTTAACAAAAAACAAGCATTGCAATATGCTAAAAGTGTTCCAATGTATTATGGAACACAACCATTTACTTCTGGACCAACATATATCGGAATAGTATTTTTCTTACTTTTTGGATTGCTATTTTTTACCGAAAAATCATTTTTAAAATGGGTTTTTCTAAGCACAAGTATTATAGCAATTTTCTTTGCTTGGGGTGGAAATTTTTGGGGCTGGAATAGTATTTTCTTTAATAATTTCCCATTGTTCAGTAAATTTAGAGCACCGTCTATGTGGCTAAGTATGGTAATAGTAGCCGTAAGTTTAGGTGCAGCTAAAAGTTTGCATAATATATATACTGGAAATTATGAAGAAGAGAAATTAACCAAAGGTCTTTATATTATTATAGGCTCACTTGGAGCAATTCTTTTAGGATTTATTTTGTTTGGCTCATCAATGTTCGACTTTAATGGACCAAGTGATACTCAATTACTGCAAGGTGGTTTTCCTGTAGACGCTATTATTAAAGATAGAATAGCTTTATTAAAAAGCGATTCAATTAGAGCATTAATATTACTATTATTGGCTTCGGCAATTATTTTTGCTTTCATTAAAAAGAAGTTATCTAATATAAATATATTTATTTTTGGCTTGGGTGCTTTGATTATTTTTGATATGTGGAGTGTTGGAAAAAGATACTTCAATGAAGATGATTTTAAGAAAGTAAGTAAAAATATAGGAACTATTCCTGTAACAAAAGCCGACAAACAAATTTTAAACGATGATTCTTATTTTAGAGTTTTTAATACAACTGTAAGTAGTTTTAATGACAATAGTACTTCATTTAGACATCATTCTGTAGGTGGATATACCGCAGTTAAATTATATAGATACCAAGATTTGATAGATAATTTCTTAACACAAGGAAACATGTCTGTATTTAATATGATGAATACTAAATACTTTATACAAGGAGAAGCCGGAAAAGAAGTTGCAAACTTAAACAACGAAGCAAACGGAGCTGCTTGGTTTGTAAATGAAATAGTTTGGGCAGAAAATGCAGATGATGAAGTAGCTAAAATGAAAGACTTTAATTCTAAAAATACTGCTGTAATAGATAAGCGTTTCAAAGAAAATTATGAAAATTATACTATAAAACAAGCTGGAAGCAGTAATGCAATTCAATTGAAGGAATTTCACCCAGATAAAATGGAATATACCACAAACAATAGTGCTGATGGATATGCTGTTTTCTCTGAAATTTGGTATAAAGGAAATAAAGATTGGAAAGCATATATAGATGGAACTGAAGTGAGTTTTGAAAGAGTGAATTATCTTTTAAGAGGATTAAAAATACCTGCAGGAAATCATGAAGTTGTTTTTGAATTTAAACCAAAAGCACATTATATTGGTAAAAACATTTCATTGGTTTCTTCAATAGTATTATTGGCTTTAATGGTGTTTTTTGTATATAGAGAAATTCGCACAGAAGTAAAATAAGACGATGACTTTAGTAGATAAAAAACTATTTAAGGAAGCACATTATCTTGGTCGTCCGGCAGATTTTGACACTAAATTTATAAAATGGCGTGTCGATTTTTTGAAAGAAGAAAAAGATTTCTTAGCTAATAATTTAACATTAATTGATATTGGTTGTGGAAATGGAGCAACAATATTTGGAATAGCAAACAATTTTAAAAAATGCCTTGGTGTAGATATTAATGACGATCATTTACCAGCATTTAATGCATATAAAACTGATCAAAAAATAGAAAATTGTTCTTTTGAAGTTTTAGATTTAGAAAAAGATTCTAAAAACGAAAAATTTGATCGGCTTACAAGCTTTGAAGTTATTGAACATTTAAAAGATGATAATAGTGTTTCTAAAATGCTAAATCTTTTGAAGGATGATGGAATGGCAATATTTTCTGTACCAAATAAATGGTGGATTTTTGAAACACACGGAGCTAGTTTGCCTTTTTTACCTTGGAATAGAGTTCCATTTTTTTCTTGGCTACCAACTTTTATTCACGAAAAATTTGCAAATGCAAGAATATATACCAAAGCTAGAATCAGAAAAGTTTTGGAAAATAACGGTTTTGAAGTACTAGAAATGCGCTATATGACTGCTCCAATGGACGTTTTAAAAAAAGATACTATTCTGAAACGATTTCTTACAAATTATATTTTTAAAACAAAAGAAACGGCTATCCCATTTCTTGCAGTAAGTATTTATATAAAAGCAATTAAGAAAAAGTAGTATTGAAAAAAGTGCTTATTATATCTTACTATTGGCCACCAAGTGGAGGTGCTGGCGTTCAACGATGGTTGAAATTTACTAAATATTTAAAGCAATTTAATATAGAACCGTACATTTTAACTGTAGATTCTGAAACTGCTAGTTATCCAGTTTTAGATAAAAGTTTGCTTAACGATGTTCCAAAAGATGTATTGATTAGTACAGCAAAAATTTTTGACCCTAACAATTTTTATGAAAAGCTTTTAGGAAAAAAAGCTCCGCAAGGAACAATTTCTAAAAAAGAGAAGAAAAGTTTTATAGGAAAAATTACAGGTTTTGTTCGTTCAAATTTATTTGTACCAGATTCTAGAATGCTATGGCACTTTCATGCCACAAAAATAGCTTTAGACTTATTAAAAACACATAATATAAAAACTGTAATAACCACAGGGCCGCCACATAGCACACATCTAATAGGTTTAAAATTGAAAGCTAAGTGTAATTTTAAATGGATTGTAGATTTTAGAGATCCTTGGAGTAAATCTTTCTTTAATGATTATTTAAAAAGAAATGATTTTGCGGTAAAAAAAGATGAAAAACTAGAACAAAAAGTTATTGAAAAAGCAGATGAAACTATTGTTGTAAGTGAAGGAATGAAAAATGATTTTGTAATACCATTGAAAAATGTGACTACAATTTATAATGGTTATGATGAAGCAGATTTTGAATCAAAAAAAACACAACAAACTAAGCAGTTTGTAATTTCTTATACTGGAAATTTTAAAGACAACCAGAATATAAAAGCAGTATGGGAATCGATAGAAGAATTATTTGAAGAAAATCAATCTTTCAAAAAAGATTTTGAACTACATTTTGCTGGAAATATTAATGTCTCTATAAAAAAAGATTTGCATCAATATAAGTTTAATCAAGCTATAAAATATCATGGTTATGTAAGTCATAATACAGCTATAAATTATATGATAAAGAGTGCAGTTTTATTATTTCCTATTCCACAAGCTGCATATAATGAAAACATCATTACAGGTAAAATATTTGAGTATTTAGCTTCTAAAACACCGATATTAAGTCTTGGACCTCAAAATGGTAAAGCCGCAGATATATTAAACACTTGTGCTAGGTCGCCAATGAAAAAATATGATGATAAAATAGCGATAAAAGCATTTATATTTTCGGAATATTTACTTTGGAAAAAAAATGGAAACAGAAAAGTAAAAGGAGAAAAGCATACTTTTTATAGTAGAATAAATCAGACAAAAGAATTAGCAAAATTGATATAAAAATGGACGTAGAAACATTTGATTTAAATAAATTTGAAGTAAATAATTCTTTTTATGAAGAAATGGATTTACTAATTACGATAAAAAGTTTTGACCTACAATCAATAAGAAATAGGTATATAAAATCTGTAAAAACAACTGCAAATAATACAGTAGGAAGTGTAGAAAAAAGAGATTCACATTTAGGAGGACTTGCTTTATTAAAAATACGAAATGGAGCTATAATTTCTGAAAACATAATTACTAAAACAAAAGAACCTAGAGGTGTAGATATAGATGGAAATAGATGGGCTTTTTCTTCAGAAAATGTAATTTTTGTAATTGAAGATGATATAAAATATAAAGTAGAAAATGATTGGTTTTCTTATATTCATACAGTTAAATTTTCTCCATTTAATGCCGATTGTATTTTAATTTCTTCTTCTGGTTTAGATATTATTTTTGAAATAAATTTTAAAACTAATCAAGTTATAAGAGAATGGTGTGCTTGGGAAAATGGCTTTAGCTTATCATATTACAAAGAAGACGGTACAGAATTATTTTTAACAAGAAACGAAAGCATAGCAGAAAAATATAAAGCAGAAAATAAAAAATATTTACTGATAAAAGATGCTAAAACAGATTTTTTGCCTACTGCAAAACGTGCTGCTTTCATAAATTCTATAGCTTATCATCCTAGAGATAAAAATAAGTGTTTGGCTACTTTTTTTCATGAAGGAAGTGTTAGAGAAATTGATTTTGAAACTGGTGAAAGTACAATTTTACATCAAGGAATGCAAAGTCCGCACGGTGGAATGTTTGTTGGCGAAACCTTGATAGTAACCAATACTAGAGGAGGAGAAGTTATAAAAAAAAGCAAAGAAAAAACTAAAGTATTTTCTTTTAAAAACCTAGAAGGAAAGCCAGATTACCTAAGTGAAAAAGAATGGATTCAAAATTCAATTTTAACTAAAGATAAAGTAATTGCAATAGATTCTAATAGAAATCAGTTTGTGATTATTGATGAAAATAAAAAACAAGTTTCAAAAGTAGATTACAATTTAAGCTGGGCTGTTCAAGATATTATGATTTTGGAAAACGAAACGGTTCTAAAATCTATAGAAAATTACGCCTGAATACCTGTAATAAATTGAAAGGCTTCTGCATATTTTTTATTAACTCTAATGGCTCTAGTTTGTGCTAAACCTGCAATAAAATTACTTTGAAAATAGCTTCTAAATTCTTGCGATTTATATTCCTTTAAAGCATTTACCTTACTATCAATATGCTTTTGGTCTAAATTTATAAAAAAGTTTGTTTGCATTTTAAGATTGTTCCAAGGTAGCTCATAACCCAAAATATTGATGTGTTTAAAACAGCGGATAGATTCTTGAGAAATAGTTTGATGGTCTTGATGTACATCGTCACAGTTTGGCGTGAAAACTAAATCTGGATTGATGTTTTTTCTTAAAATAATTAGTTCGTCTAAAATTTCCTGTCGATACTTTGGAAATTCTCTTACAGGAAAATTAAATTTAATAATATTCGATTTTGGAATGCCTAAAACGCTAAGTGCATTTTCCATTTCCTTATATATATCGTTTTCTTTGTAGCCTTTTGGTAAAGATTTATTGCAAGGAGAAAAAACGGCATAAAAAACTTCAATGCCTTGTTCTATAAATTTTGCTATCGAGCCACCGCAACCTAGTTCGCCATCGTCTGGGTGAGGTGCTAAAACCAATACTTTTTTTATGTTAGCTATCATTTTATTGTTTTTTTTGATTCCTTGATCTAAAAGTTTATTAAATTCTTCAGAAAGTTTCAATTTATACAAAGGTAAAATAAAATTTGCAGTTATTAAATAACTAATCGGTAATGCATAGAATTGTTAATTTCCACATTATGTATTATCTCTTTATTGCTTTGAGTAATATATATACCAAATCGTTCAAATCTTTAGAAATTTTGAGTAAAAATATTGGAAGAAATATCAATAAAAATACAATAGTTACATTTACAATAGATTCAAGAAATAGGTTTGACATATTTATTGATTCAAGAATGAAAACACCAGGAATACAAATCAATATTATTTGTAAATGTTTAATAGTAATCGCTGTCATTTTTAATTTTACATACACAAGTACACTTCTAAACATATTGTAGCAAAGTATAGTAATTGCTGTTGCTATACTTGCGCCAATAATTCCATATTTATTTATAAAAAATACATTTGTTGATATTGTTAAAACAACTAGTAATGGCGATAATAATAAATTCCATTTATATAGTTTTGAGTATAAAATTATTTCAGAATTAATTCCCATGGATAAATCAAATAACTTAGCTAAGGCAATAAAAAATATTACATATTTTCCTGCAGAATATACTTCTCCATTTGGAATTGTACTAAATATAAAGTCAACATTATACCAAAGTAATAAGGATAAAAGAATACCTAGTATGAAAAGGTTTAGGGATGTTTTTTTGTAAAGTAAATCAACTTTATGTTCTTCTTTGGTAGAAAAATACTTTGATATGTCTGGAGCAATTAGTTGTAATAGTGGTCTTTTAGGTAGTTCTATAAGGGAACCTATAAAAAACGCTACTGTATAAATGCCAACGTTTGCCATACTGTTGGTAATGCTACCTGTCATTATAATATCTAGCTGAGAAACAATAACACCGCTCATGCTTCCAAATAATAATATTCCAGAAAATTTATAAATGTCCTTAAATCTCTTGTCGAAAAACAACTTTAGATTTACGCTAAACTTAAATTCTATAGATTTAAATAGTTTTAAAGCAAGAAAAAATAAATTTAGTAAATGAAAGAAAGCATAAATA
The DNA here is from genome assembly GCA_937139485.1 of uncultured Bacteroidota bacterium. Taxonomy (GTDB): domain Bacteria; phylum Bacteroidota; class Bacteroidia; order Chitinophagales; family UBA8649; genus CAKZQD01. The sequence goes on from CAKZQD010000154.1 coordinate 17,405, forward strand.
TAAACAAGCTGAGTAAAGTTTATAAAATTGAAATAATAGATAACTACTAAAAAAACTAAGTAAGATCTTAAAAATATATCTGATAAAAGATTGGGTAATAATATCTTTTTCTCAATAAAATATAATGCTTTAATTTGTGAATAGTAAATATTGTAAAATAGAAACAACGTAATTATATAAAATGATTCTTTGAATACTTTCAAGTTGCTATTTACTTCATTGCTAAACTCGAAGTATATATATGAACTACTAATGAAAATTAGGAAAAGAATTAAAGGAATAATTAAAGCTAAAGTAATAAATTGATTGTATTCAACTTTGGTATTATTGAAGCGATGATAAAATTTTATAAGAGAATTGTCTAAACCAATAAGTAAAAAAGGAACAAAAATGAGACTTAAAGATAATATGGTTCTTAAGTATCCAATTTCCGACTCAGTTAGGAAGGTTGTTTGAATAAATAGTACACTAATTCCTCCTAAAAATAAACCAACATAGTTTACAATAGAAGTTCTTAAACTCTTTTTTATATATTGGCTCAATTATTTAAAAATTTTATTAATAGCGTACAATGTATTAATAACGCTGAATTTATTTGTATAGTTTGGTATATTGTTATTGTAAATTTCATTTAAATCTTTTTTTACTGTAATATCTATTGATGAAATTTCGAGTTGAGTATTAAAATGATGATTTAAATTTTTGAGAATATTTTCATTTTCATTAATCCATAAGGCTAAAGGATTCATATTTTTAGTACTCATACCTAGTTTGGATTTTAGTAAATCTATAGCTTTTGTTACTTTTTTTAAATGAGCAAATTTATAGTATGCGTTGGGTTTCATGTTTATTCTTTCCCACTTTTCTTCTAAAACGTAAGGATGTTTTTTCTTTAACCAATGAAAATATAGGTTTCCATTATTTAAAATGTCATTTGGAAGAGTTTGTGTGTAGGAAATTAAATCTTTGTTGTAAAATGGAGAGACAATATCTATTAAATTTGATATTGATCTATCGCCCATAAGTGTTCCACTCGATATTTTTTCTTCATAGTAGTACAATTTTAAATTGTCGTCATATTTTTCTAGTAATGAATCTAGAATAGTTACTTTATTTAAAATTTTTGCGGAAGAAGTTTCACCGGTATAACCAAGCGTTTGCTTTTTTGCTAGTACATTTTCTGTTTTTATAATAGCTGAGCTTAAAACCAAATCACCTATTTGACCAGAATGATAAACAGAGTAATTACTCAAGTCTAATTTTCTTGTTGAATAGTTTAAATGTGCAGCTCCATTAAATAATGATTGCCCATCTATTGCTTTCATATAAATATTATACAAATCTTTTTCTTCTAAATACTTACCATTATCTAAATATATTGAAACATGATTAAAGTTATATTTTTTTGAAATTTCTTCAGCAATTTTTACATCTAAAGAGTCTGAGTTTCCAAAAGTAACGGTACTTATTGGTGTAAAACCAAGCTTATGTGCTATAAGTAAATTTGTTTTTGCATCCATGCCTCCGCTACTAGATGTTAGGTGTTCATTTTTGTATTCTAAATCTTTATTCCATTCATTTATTATGTTACTAACCATTAAAGCATCTATCGCCTCAATAGCATCATTTAATTTTGTTTTTTTAATTTTTGGGGCGTAGGAATACCATTTTTCAATGCTAACTTTATTATTTTTTATATCAAAACTTAAAATTCTACCTTGTTCTAATCTTTTTATTTCCTTTACTATGGTTAAATTCGACTGGAGTGTACCATATAAACTCAGTAAATAAACTCCATCAGTATCAAGTGTTTTTGATAGTTTTAAGTTGTTCATTATTTCATTTACAACTTTTACTTCAGATGCAAAGGCAATGCTATTTTCAAAAACGGTATAGTAAATACTTTTGCTTGCCAGATGATCTGTTACCAAAAATATTTTTTCAAGCTTTTTATCATATATCAATATCGAAAAAAGTCCATCAATTTCTTTTATGAAATTAATGCCCTGTTTCTCATATGCTGAAATGAAATCTTTAGTGTTTTTTAATTTCTTTGAATAATTTACACCTTCAAAACAAATTGTATACGCATCAGAATCTTCAAAAAAACGATCTGAAGAAAGTTTTGTTAATACGTGTCTACCAAACAAATATTTATTTTTTACTTCAATAAAATTATATTGAGTGTTTTTTTCTTTAGTGAAAAAATTATAATAATTATTTTCAGATACTTTTTCTTTAATTATACCATAAAACCCAGCCATTATTTATAAAGATTTATCCAGTTATCAATATTACTGTCCCAAGAACTCAGCTTCCAAATGATTTGTTTATTTATTTTGGTTTTTTCTTTTAACATATCATAATTATTTATGCAATATTTTATTTTTTCTGGAAGATCTTCAAAGTTATCTATAGTTTCATAATAAACTCCTTTTTTCTTAAATAAATCATAAGGAAGCCAAGAGCCAGAGATTAAAACATTCTCGGTATATAAGTATTCTTGTACAGTTCCTGAGAAAGAATCTGTTTCTAAAGGCAGTATGGCAAGGTTTGAACAAATTCTTAGAGAAGAAAGTCTTTCATAGCTTAGAAAATCGTTTATAAACATGTATTTTAAGCAATACTCTTTTAGTAGTTTTTTAATTTTTAATGTGTAATTCAAATCTATACCATACGTCATTTGAAATACAATGATATAATTTTTAGGGAGGTGTTTCTTTATTTTATTCAAAGCTTCTATAACTTGAATATGATTATTGTTTCTATAGCCATTGTACCCACAAATGATAACAAATTTGTCTTTAATTTCTTCAAAATTTAAACTTATTTCTTTCTTTAAAAATTTATTTATATATTGAAGCGGTGTTAATCCAAATCTTATTGTTTTTACATTAGTTTTCTTTAATTTTAAGGAGATTTTTGAATTAATATCATCATTGGTACAAGTTACATTGTCAGAAATTTTAATAGCTTTTCTAAAAAAGATTTTTTGTAATTTATTTAATTTATAAAAGTCACTACCATAGATTGTAATTATTGTATTTTTAGATATTCTTTTAAAGAAAAAAATATTAAAATAAGTTAAATAATCTACAAATAAAACGTGTATATAGTCATATTTTTTTTTTGTTTTAAATATAAAAATGAATAAACTAATGACATTTAGAATTGTTTTTAATATTCGTATTTGATGGAACTTATGCTTAGGTGAAAAAATTTTTTCAAATAATTTCGTATGTTTTTCTGGGTTTTTATCGGGATTTGGTGAATATATATTAAAACAAATATTGTTGTTTTTTTGCTTTATATTGCTAACTAATTCATAAGTGAAAATTGAATTTATTTGAGCAATTAGTAGTACTTTCATATACACTAATATAATAATTATTTTTTAAAATGTGTAGCGTAAATATCTTTCGCTTTTTCATAATCTTCTACCACACCTATATCTATCCAATACTCTTTCAATAATAATTTTGTAATAGGCTTTTTCTCTTTTAAAAGCTTATGAATTAAATTATCAATACCAAAATAAGTATCGTCAGGTATACTGTCAAATATTTCAGGCTTCAATAAATACATACCAGCTAGTATTTCAAATTTTAAATCTGGTTTTTCTTCTACTCCTGTTACATAATGACCTTCAGACTCAATGTTTCCAAATCTAAAAGGAGTTGTAATTATTTTAGTAATTATTGTAAAATCTGAATCTTTAAATTCTAACGCTTTTCTATATAAGTCGTTAAAATTTGCTTTTGTTAGAATATCTCCGTTCATTAAAAGAAATGGTTCCGTAAGTTTGTCTTTCAAAAGGGTAATTGGGCCACAAGTACCGAGTGGTTTAGTTTCTACACTATAGTGAAGTTTTACTCCATATTTAGAGCCATCACCTAAAAAAGACTCAATGTAATCAGCTTTATAATTTACGGCTAAAAAAATTTCATCGAATCCATTTTCTTTTAAAAGTTCTATTTGAAGTTCTAATAAAGATTGATCTCCTAATGGTAAAAGAGGTTTTGGTATAATATCTGTAAATGGTTTTAATCTTGTTCCTAATCCTCCTGCTAATATTACGGCTTTCATATTTAATAATTGTTTAGTAACAAATTTAACTTTATTTTTAATAATATTTACATTCTTAATTAACTAATTGGTAAAGTATTTTTCATTACAGATCTATAAAAGATTGTTACATATAAAAGACTGAACAATAAATTTCATTATCTTATTTTTCTAATTGGGTTTCCAACATAAATCCCCTTTTCTGTTAAGTTTTTATTTATTACAGAATTGAGTCCAATAAAAACATTGTTTCCTATCGAAACTCCGTTTACAAAAGTACTATTTGAACCTATAAAACATTCAGTTCCAATTTGTACATCGCCATTCAAAATAGCGTTTGTAGAAATATGATTGTGGTGACCAATTACGGTGTCGTGTTCTACTAATGCTTTGCTGTTTATGATATTGTTTTCTCCAATTTTTGCACCAGCGTTTACTATAACACCGTGCATTATTATTGTGCCAGCATGTATTTCGCTATGTGCAGATACATATGCTGTGCTAGCTTTTATAAAGGGAAATTTGAAACCTAACTCTTGTGCTTTGGTGTATAATTTTATTCTTAATGCAGCAGATTTTATTTGTCCAACGGTTATCAAAGCATAATCATATTTTTCTCTGAATTTCTCTAAATCATCATCAGAACCTATGATTTCATAGCCCAAAACTTTTTGACCAACTTTGTTTGCAGTATCAATAATACCAGCTATTTCAAACTCATTTTCAGATTCTATAACTTCAATGCAAGACTTGCAGTGTCCGCCACCGCCTATTAATATGATTTCTTTTTTTGCTTTCATTCTCTCACACTACTAGTTATATTAACAACTCTATTCTCCAAACTTTCACAATTACTCAAATCTGCTTTTGGTGCATCTTTAAACATTTCCAATTT
>CAKZQD010000155.1 GCA_937139485.1 uncultured Bacteroidota bacterium
CTTTCAGGTTCAAGTTTTAGATCAGTTTGTATACCAATAACTACATTCTTTGGATTTGTTGCAATGATATCAGCACCATCAAGTATTACTTTATCAATTGAAGTTCAAGGTTCTAGATCATAAATCAAAGGCTCTGTAAGAGTAATAGTTGTAGCATTTAAAGATTGAATTGTATAAATAATCTCATCTGCATCTCCATGATTTACAGCAATTTTATCTCCAGCAAAGATATTAGCTGTTGGATCAATAGCAATATTAATTATTGTATTTCCAGCATCATTCCCAACACCTCAAATTGTATTTGCAAGTGATACTTTTATAGGATTTTCATTGCTTACTGGATTAATGGTTGGTGTTGCTATTCTAATTCCTTTTATTGGAAATGCCCAAATGCATGAAATTGGTGCACAAGTTGGTTTTGCTAACTATTTTGGCGATTTAAACTATAATGCAAGCTTTGTATCTGTAAAACCAATGGGTGGTATTTTTTACAGAACCAACTTCGATGAGCGTTGGTCATTAAAATCATCTTTCAATTATGGTCAGCTTGCTTTTGACGATAAATTATCTAAAAACGATTTTAACAGACAAAGAAATTTACATTTTAAAACAGACGTAATGGAACTAGCTGCAATGCTAGAATTAAACTTTTTAGAATTTAATAAAAGAAAAAAAGATAAAAGGTGGAGTCCATATTTTACAATAGGAATTGCTGTTTTTTATTTTAATCCACAAGCCAAGCTAAATAATCAATGGTATTATTTACAACCACTAGGCACCGAAGGGCAAACAGATTTTAGCTATTCTGGAGTAAAAAAATACAAACTTATAGATGTAGCCATACCTATTGGCGGTGGTTTTAAATACAGCATCAACAAAAACTGGAACATTGGTGTTTATGGTGGTTTAAGAGTTACTTTCAATGATTATATAGACGATGTAGGTGGTGTATACGCAAGTCCACTTTCTTTACCAGAAGGATCTAGAGGTGTAGCATACCAACTAGCAGATAGAAGTGGCGAAGTGGGCGCAGCAATAGGTGCTCCAGGCAGGCAAAGAGCATCATCTAGCAAGTCAGATTTTTATATGTTTGCAGGCTTTTCTGTTTCTTATACTATTTTCAGAATGAAATGCCCTAGTTTTTAATAAGCATTTAAGTAAAGAATTAGTACATTTGCCGCTTAAAATTATTACGAATCGTAATAATTTTACTTTTATTTATGAGCCTGAAAGAAAAAATAAATACCGCAACTATTCCCCAGCACATAGCCATAATAATGGATGGCAATGGCAGATGGGCAAAAAAACAAGGCAAAAACAGAGTTTTTGGTCATAAAAATGGAGTAAAATCTGTACGTGAAGTTTCTGAAGCCTGTGCAGAACTAGGTGTTAAACACCTTACACTCTATGCTTTTTCTACAGAAAACTGGAACAGACCTAAACTAGAAGTATTTGCTTTGATGGAATTATTAGTGTTTACTATAGGAAGTGAAACAAAAACACTAATGAAAAATAATATCCGATTAAAAACAATTGGAGATACTTCAAAAATGCCAGAAAAAGTTCAACGAGAACTTAATAAACTAAAAGAAGCCACAAAAAACAATACAAGAATGGATTTAGTGTTGGCTTTGAACTATAGTGGCAGGCAAGAATTGGTAAATGCTGTTAAAAAAATAGCTGAGGACGTTAAAAAAGGTAAAATTGAAGCTAATAACATAACAGAAAACGATATTAATCGTAATCTTTACACCGCTGAAATTCCAGAACCAGAACTAATGATACGTACAAGTGGCGAATTGCGCCTCAGTAATTTTTTACTATGGCAATCTGCTTATACAGAACTTTATTTTACAGAAGAATTTTGGCCAGAATTTAATAGAGAATCTTTATACAAGGCTTTGGTTCAGTTTCAAAGCAGAGAAAGAAGATTTGGAAAAACGAGTGAGCAATTAGAAAAATAATTTGTACCCTGTGCAAACAAAAAAACATAAATGAAGAAACTGATTTTACTAGTACTAATAGCTAGTTTTTTTAATCTAAACATTACAGCACAAGACGGTGGAATGGTAGATTACACTAAGCCGCAAGAATACGAAATAGGTGGAATAAAAATAGAAGGAACAAAGTTTTTAGATAAAGATGTTTTAATTTCTATTTCTGGACTTCGAGTTGGAGAAACTATTGGAATTCCAAGCGATATTACTGCAAAGGCCATTAAAAACTTATGGGATCAGAAATTGTTTACCGATGTAAATATTGCTATTGAAAGAAAAATAGGGTCTACCGTTTTTTTAGTGATAAAAGTAGACGAACTACCAAGGCTTTCTAGGTATTCTATAGAAGGCGCAAGCAAAGGACAAGTAGAAGATTTAAGAAAACAAGTAAACCTTAGATCTGGAAGTATTTTTACAGAAAGCGACAGGTTAAACACCATTACAAGAATAAAAGACTATTATATAGACAAAGGTTTTTATGGCGTAAAAGTTGAAATTACCGAAGTAGCAGATGAAATTAGTCAAAATAGTGTAATTGTAAATATAGATATAGACAAAGGAAAAAAAGTACGCATAAATCAAATAGTAATAAACGGAAACGACAACCAAAAAGGCAGCAAGCTAAAAGGGCAAATGAAAGATACCAAAATAAAGGTAAAATTCGAGCTTGCAGAAATGCTTAATTATCAAAAAAACAAGATTAACGATAGGTCTTTATTTGGAATGATTTCGAATATAAACTATCAAGGCTTTTTAGATTATGCAGAAGGACACGTAAACTTAAATATTTTTAAAATATCAAAGTTTGATGAAGATGCTTATAAAGCAGACAAGAAAAAAATTATCGCTTTTTATAACGCTAAAGGTTATAGAGATGCTAAAATAGTACAAGATGATGTTTACTTTGATGAAAACGGAGAAGCAAACATAAGCATACTAATAGAAGAAGGAAACTTATACTATTTTAGAAATATAGAATGGACAGGTAACTCAATTTACTCAGATACTGTTTTATCTAAAATAGTAAATATTCAAAAAGGAGACATTTACAGCCAAGGTACTTTAGATCAAAAATTATTTATGAACCCACAAGGTGGCGATGTAAGTAGTTTATATATGGACGATGGCTACTTATTTTTTAATGTAACGCCTGTAGAAAAAAGAATTCAAAATGATTCGGTAGATTTATTAATGAAAATTTATGAAGGACCGCAGGCAACTATTAATGAAGTAAGAATAGTAGGAAATACTAAAACCAATGAAAAGGTAATTCGAAGAGAAATAAGAATTATGCCTGGAAATAAATTTTCTAGAAGCGATTTAATTCGTTCGCAAAGAGAATTGGCAAACTTAGGTTATTTCGATCCTGAACAGCTAGAAGTAATTCCTATTCCAAACCCAGAAACTGGAACAGTAGATATAGAATTTAGAGTAGTAGAAAAACCTTCTGACCAATTAGAACTTTCTGCTGGTTGGGGTGGTGTAGGTACTGGAATAGTAGGTACACTTGGAGTTCAGTTTACAAATTTTTCTTTAAAAAACATATTTAGACCTAAATACTGGTCGCCGCTACCTTCTGGAGATGGACAAAATTTTACAGTAAGAGTACAATCTAACGGTAAGCAATCTCAAAACTATAACTTCTCTTTTACAGAACCTTGGCTAGGTGGCAAAAAACCAATTGCGTTTACATCTAGTTTTTTTGTACAACAACTTAATACACTAACTGAAATAACTAAAGGAAAAATAGACGGTAGTTTATTAACTATGGGAGCTACACTAGCTGTAGGTACAAGATTAAAATGGCCAGACAACTTCTTTACTTTAAGAACAGCATTAAACTTACAGAACTATAACTTAAACAATTTTGTGGGTCTAGGAAACAACTTTATATTTTCTGACGGAGCGGCAACAAATGTTAATTTATCTGCTACTTTAGCAAGAAATTCTATAGATAATCCTTTATTTCCTAAAAGAGGTTCTAATGTATCTTTTACATTTACAACTACTTTACCTTACTCTAAAATCTTTAATAAAAGAAAAGAGACATTGGCAAGCCCAGAATTAACTCAAGAAGAGAAATTTAATTGGATAGAGTATCATAAATATAATTTTAGTGCAGAATGGTACACGCCTATAGTAGGAAATTTAATTTTTAAAGCAAGTGCGAAACTTGGTTTCTTAGGTTCGTTCAACAAAGATATTGGAATAACACCTTTCGAAAGATTTGAATTAGGAGGCGATGCGTTTCAACAAGTCACCTATTTGGGAAGGCAACCATTTGGTTTAAGAGGTTATGATAACCTTACAGATGTTAATGGAAATATCGGTTTTCCTATTTTTAACAAATTTTCAATGGAGCTTAGATACCCCATTTCTTTAAACCCATCTGCTACAGTTTATGTACTTGGTTTTGTAGAAGGAGGTAACGTATACAGTAGCTTTAACGAATACAAACCTTATGATTTAAAAAAATCTTATGGTGCAGGTTTAAGGCTATATTTACCAATGTTTGGCTTGCTAGGTTTTGATTATGGCATAGGCTTTGATAATGGTAATACTGTAGGAAATAATATTTTCGAGAAATATGGAAAGTTCAGAATTATCCTAGGCTTTGAACCAGAGTAAAAAGAAAATATTAAATTGTATCATTTTAAAACAAATATTATGAAAACGATAATAAATAAAATAAAGAACAACAGTAAGAAATTAATTTTAGCATTAGTACTTATAAGTGCTTTTAATATAAATGCAAATGCACAACGTTTTGTATATGTAGATATGGAATATATCTTAGACAACTTGCCCGAATACAAAAAAGCACAAGAAAAACTAGACGATGTAGCTGAAGCCTGGAGAGCAGAAATAGCAACTAAAATGGAAGATGTAGAAACTTCTTACAAGCGTTTTCAGTCTGAACAAGTATTAATGAACGACAAAATGAAAGGCGACAAAATAGCAGAAATTGAAGCCAAAGAAAAAGCCGTAAAAGAATACCAGAGAGATAAATTTGGACCAAATGGCGAGCTGTTTAAAAAACGACAAGAACTGATAAAACCAATTCAAGATAAAATTTACAAACAAATAGAAATTTTAGCACAAGAAAAAAGTTACGATTTCATATTAGATAAATCTAGCGGTATTCAAATGCTTTATGCTAACGAGAAGTACGATAAAAGTGCATTTATATTAGCGGCATTAAAGACTCAATAATTGTTAAATTTCAAATAAAAAAATAAGCATTTTTAAAGTAAATGTTTACATTTACAATCCTTAAACATAAATAACTAAATATAATGAAGAAATTAATTTTAACACTAAGCATATTTTTAAGCTTAGCATTTGTAAACGAAGCAAACGCACAACAACAAAAATTTGGTCACGTAAACTCTCAAGAGTTGTTTGAAACAATGCCAGAAGTAGCAAACCTTAGAACACAACTTACAAATAAAAGTAAGCAGTACGAAACACAACTACAAGGCTTGTACACTACATACCAAACTTTAGTTGGTGACTTACAACAAAATATGAGTAGCTATACAGAAATTGTACTACAACAAAAGTATAAAGAAGCAGAAGATTTAGAAAAAAGAATTACAAATACAGAAGCTGAAGCACAAAAAGAATTACAGAGATACGAAGCAGAAAAATTAAAGCCAATTGAAGACAAGGCATTTGCTGCAATTCAAAAAGTAGCACAAGCAAATGGTTTTACATATATTTTTGATTCATCTTTGGGTGTATTGGTTTACAAACCAGCTTCTGATGATATTACTAATTTGGTAAAAGCACAATTAGGAATTTACTAAAAAATAAAGTGAATAAAGAAACAATAGGAATATTTGATTCTGGAATTGGCGGCCTTACGGTCGCCAATGCTATTTCTAGGCTATTGCCAAATGAAGCATTAATTTATTTTGGCGATACGGCTCATCTTCCTTATGGCGATAAGTCAGAAAGTTTAATTAAAACATTTTCTTTAAATATTGCCAATTTTTTAATAGAAAAGCAAAACTGTAAAGCTATAGTAATAGCCTGTAACACAGCATCGGCAGTTGCTTACGAACACCTTAGAGACAAGCACAAAGGAAACATACCCATAATAAATGTTATAGACCCAATTATTGAAGCAATAGTAAAAGACGAGACAATAAAAAAAGTTGGGCTTATAGCCACACAAACCACTATAAACTCTGGAGTTTACCAAGAAAAAATAAAAAGAAGAAAACCAGAAGTAGACATTTCTGTTTTGGCTACTCCACTTTTAGTACCAATGATAGAAGAAGGCTTTGCACATGATAATATAAGCCATGCAGTAATAGAAAACTACCTGCAAAATCCTGAATTTAAAAATATAGATGCATTAATTTTAGGTTGTACACACTACATTCTTATCAAAGATGAAATAAATGATTACTTTAAAGCCAAAGTAAAATTATTTGACTCTACAGATATTTTAGCAGAAAAACTTAAAGGTATTTTAGAAAACGAAAATCTACTAAGTACTACTAAAAAGCAAGAAGATAAGTTTTATGCATCAGATATTACAAAAGACTTTCAGAAATCTGCAAGAAGATTTTACGGAAACAGTTTAGAATTGAAACCAATAACAATTTAAAAACAATGCCAATTAAATTTAAGTTTGATTAAATTTGCAGTTCCCAATAAAAAAACAACAATGAAAACTCAACACAAAACTTTTAATTTTAATATCCATAACACCAAATTTTTTGGTCAATATTGGGAACCTCAAAAAACAGAAGCAGTACTTATACTTGTACACGGAATGGGCGAACATTCAAGTAGATATGGAGGCTTTTTTGCAGACCAGTTTTGCAAAAAAAACATAGCTGTAATAGCTTTTGACCAATTTGGACACGGAAAAACAGAAGGAAAAAGAGGACACACGCCAGATTATAAAAGCAACCTAGATTCTATTTCTGAAATGCTTGAAATAGCTACAAAAACTTTTGGAGACATACCACAGTTTTTATACGGACATAGTATGGGTGGAAATTTGGTGGCAAATTATATACTAAAAAGGCATAGTAACATTACAGGCGCAATAATTTCTTCACCAATGCTAAAACTTGCATTTACACCACCAGCATGGAAAATGAAAGTTGGCGGTTTGCTAAGAAACGTATATCCTTCGTTTACAGAAAAAACAGGTTTAGATGCATCAAAAATATCTAGAGATAAAGCAGAAGTAATAAAATATCAAAACGACCCTTTAGTACACGATAAAGTAACAATTAATTATTCTCTTCCATTTTTTGAAGCAGGAGAATGGGCTATTCACAACGCTGGAATACTAAATAAAAAAATACTCATTTTTCATGGCACAGGCGATGAAATTACAGATTATAAAGCAACAAAATCTTATGCCGGAAATGCAGGAGAAAATGCTACGCTAAAGCTTTATGAAGGCGGCTATCACGAACTGCACAACGATTTATGCAAAGAAGAAGTTTTAAAAGATATGGTAAATTGGGTAGAATCATTTTTGTATACATCTTTTAGACTATAAAAATGGCAATATTAAAAAAAGGAAAATCTGAAGTTGAATTAAAAATTCAAGAACGCTGGTTTGATGTACGCCGTATGGTAAAATCTAAATTTGAAAAAAGACCAGACATTAATGCCATTTTATTTTTAATAGGAATAAACGAGCTAGGTTTTGTAAAAGAAGTTTGGGAAAAAGAAGAAAAACAAGATTTAATGCACGTAGCACTATGTACCATATTTGAAAAAGAAGGATTTTATGCCTTTGATTATAAAGATGATGAAGGCTGGCCACATTTTAAAACTATAAAAGCAATGCCAAACATGCTTTTAAAAGAGCAAGAAAACACTCTAAAATCAAAAATTATAGATTATTTTATAGACAAGGGATATATCGACTAATTTTTTTCTTTGCTAAATTGCTATTTATTGAAAACTTATCGTATTATTGTATCACTAATCGAAATTATATTCCTCAAATCGGTTTTCAAAACAAATCAAAAAATATTTTTTTACAACAGATAAAAAAAATCAATACTAAAATCATTTTTAATGTATAACATTTTACAACTGAACGAAATGCTCGTTCCAGAATTAAAAACTTTGGCAGATAAGCTTAAAGTAAAAAATTACAAAAAATTAAATAAGCAAGATTTAACACTAGCTATTTTAGATGCACAATCTCTAAATCCTGAAATTGTTAAGAGCATAGTAAAAGAAATACCCGCTGAAAAGAAAAAAACAGTAGCTAAAAAAGTTGCGCCAAAAAAACCAGCAAAAAAAGAAGTAGAAAAGACAAAAGATCTTTTTGATACAGACACAAAGGAAGTAGAAAAAACTGCTCCTAAAAAAAGAAGTAGAATTTCTAGCAATAACAAAGTAGGTAGTTCAAACCCTGAAAAACTTTCTTCTGATCAAAAACCAGAAGCTAAAAAACCAAAGCCTAGACCAAAAAAAGAAGAAACTGTAGTAAATAAAGACGAAAGTACTAAACTACAAAAAACACCAAACAAGCATACTAAAACCGAGCAAAAGCCAGAGCAAAAACCTGTGCAAAGCAAAGAGCAAACGGAAGAAAATAAGCCAGAACGTAAAAAACCTGTGCATAAAAATCAGAAAAACAAGTCGAATAAAGATCAAGAAAAAGACGACAATAAAAAGCCTGATAACAATAGAAATCCGAATCAAAAAAACAACGAGCGCAAACAAAGAGAAGAAGCTAAGAAAGCTATTTTTAATGTAGAGCTAGATGGTATTATTGAAGGCGAAGGCGTTTTAGAAATGATGCAAGAAGGCTATGGTTTTTTAAGATCTTCGGACTATAATTACCTAAGTTCTCCAGATGATGTATATGTTTCGCCATCGCAAATAAAACTGTTTGGCTTAAAAACTGGAGACACAGTAGTAGGCGCATTAAGAGCACCAAAAGAAGGTGAAAAATACTTTGCGCTTTTAAGAGTAGAAACCATAAATGGAAAACACCCAAACGAAATTAGAGATAGAGTTCCTTTTGAATATTTAACTCCGCTTTTCCCAAAAGAAAAATTTGACTTATCAAACAGTAATAAACCAGCAGACTACACGTGTAGAATAATGGATTTGTTTACACCAATAGGTAAAGGACAAAGAGGAATGATAGTAGCACAACCAAAAACCGGTAAAACTACAATTCTTAAAGATGTAGCAAATGCGATAGCCAAAAACCATCCAGAAGCATATATGATGATATTGCTTATAGATGAAAGACCCGAAGAAGTAACAGATATGGAAAGAAGTGTAAATGCAGAAGTACTTGCATCTACATTTGATGAAATGCCAGATAGACACGTAAAAGTGGCAAATATTGCACTTCAAAAAGCAAAAAGACTGGTAGAATCTGGACACGATGTAGTAATACTTTTAGACTCTATAACAAGGCTTGCAAGAGCGTATAACACAGTAGCACCATCTTCTGGAAAAGTACTTTCTGGTGGTGTAGAAGCTTCTGCTTTGCACAAACCAAAGAAATTTTTTGGTGCCGCAAGAAATATTGAAAACGGTGGTTCGCTTACAATTATAGCTACTGCACTTGTAGATACAGGTTCTAAAATGGATGAAGTTATCTTTGAAGAATTTAAAGGAACAGGTAATATGGAACTGCAATTAGATAGAAGATTATCTAATAGAAGAATATACCCTGCCATAGATATTACAAACTCTAGTACAAGAAGAGACGACCTGCTTTTAACAAGAGACGAAGCGCAAAAAATGGGTATTTTTAGAAATTTACTAGCAGATATGAAAGCCGATGAAGCAATGAATTTTTTACTACAAAGTATGAGAGGAACTAAAACAAACGATGAATTTTTAGAATCTATGAAAGGATAAAATCTAAAAAAATATAAAAACTGAAAAAGGAGAAATGTAAATATTTTTCCTTTTTTTTTGATTAATTTTAAAGTCTAAACAAATAATTATGAAAAAAGCATCACTTGTAGTAAAAGCAATAATTATAGCTGCTTTGGTAGTTTTAATTACTATTTTTTCTTTTCAAAACGTAGCTAAAACACCTATCAATTTTTTAAACCTTGAAGCTTTAGAAATTCCTTTATTCCTAATAATTTTTGGCGTTTTACTTTTAGGAATTATTATTGGTTATTTATCTGGTTTAATTTCTGGTTCTAAAATTGCACAAAGAAAATTAGACAATTTAAAACTTGAAGCCAACGAACAAGCAGCACTTGTGGCACAAGAAATTACCGCAGAAAAAATTGCCAAAAAAGAACCTGAACCAGAAGCCTTAAATAACTAATTATGATTGTATTACTTTCTCCAGCAAAAAACCTAGTAGACAAGCAAAAAACCGTTTTTTGCAATCTACAAAACACAAAACCTCTGTTCTTAAAAGAAGCAGAAGAATTAATTGATATTCTTAAAAAGAAAAAGGCTACTGAAATTGGTAAACTGATGAAACTTTCAGAAAAACTTTCAGACTTAAACTATAAGCGTTATCAAACTTGGAATAAAAGTCATACTAATAAAAATTCGAGACATGCTTTACTTACCTTTAATGGTGCAGTATATTTAGGGCTTGATGCTGCAAATTTTTCTGAAGAAGAATTGAATTTTAGTCAAAAACATTTGAGAATACTTTCTGGTCTTTATGGTTTATTGAAACCACTAGATTATTTTCAAGATTACAGACTGGAAATGGGTACCAAATTAAAAACAAAAGCCGGAACAAATCTTTATCATTTTTGGGATAATAAAATTACCAACCAGCTAAATAAAGACTTAAAAAAACAAGGAAAAGTTATTGTAAACTTAGCTTCAAACGAATATTTTAAAGCTTGTAATTTTCCGCGGTAAAATTTTTGATCGGCATCGTGCGGCGTTTCTTTGAGCGCTAAAACAGCAACAATACCTTGTTTTAACCACAACCAAGCAACAACTACATTGCCAAACAATTCAAGGTATTTAAC
This sequence comes from uncultured Bacteroidota bacterium, assembly GCA_937139485.1. Lineage (GTDB taxonomy): Bacteria > Bacteroidota > Bacteroidia > Chitinophagales > UBA8649 > CAKZQD01. The sequence goes on from CAKZQD010000155.1 coordinate 10,964, forward strand.
AGAATTGGATAAGGCCAAGTCGATGTTCTTCTCTACCATTGCGGCTAATAAAATCTCAGTGGTTGATTTCAATACTTCAATGGCTCGCTGCAATTCCTCAGCATACACCGACAACTCAGCTTGCGATTTTGCTATAGCAATGGTTTTTTCAAACTCCCCAAGTATGGCTTTGTACCCTGCAAGATTGTTCATTGGGACTTTACGCGATAGCAAGTCTAAGGACTGTATGCCGGTAGTACCTTCATGAATGGGATTGAGTCGGTTGTCGCGATAAAACATTTCTACCGGGTGCTCATTAATATAGCCGTGACCACCCATCACTTGAATGGCGTAGGAGTTCGCTTTTGGCCCGTATTCAGAAGGCCAGGTTTTTATCATTGGCGTCAAAAAATCCAATAGTAAATGCGCATAATCGCGCTCTTCTTGTGTGGCCGCACTCTTCTCGTCATCGGCTAACTGTGTACCTAAAAGACACAGAGTATAAGCCCCTTCAGAATAGGATTTTTGGGCCAGTAACATGCGTTTAATATCTGCGTGTTCAATAATGTTTACCGGTGCAGACAATGGGTCTTTGCTGGATGGCAATCGACCTTGAGGACGTTCCCGGGCGTAATCCAATGAATACTGATAACCGGTCAATGCTGTGGTCGCAGCACTGGTACCCACCATAATCCGGGCCTCGTTCATCATATGAAACATGTAGAACAAGCCTTTGTTTTCTTCGCCCACCAGATAACCAGTAGCACCGCCGTTTTCACCAAAGTTAAGCGATGTAGAGGTTTGGCCACGTCCACCCATTTTGTGAAATAAGCCAGCCAAAGCAACATCGTTGCGATCACCGAGAGAACCGTCGTCATTGACCAACACTTTGGGAACGATAAACAGCGAAATTCCCTTCACACCTTGCGGCGCGCCTTTTACCCGTGCCAAAACTAAGTGGACGATATTTTCATTAAGTTCGTGATCACCACCGGATATAAAGATCTTATTGCCGGTTACCTTGTAACTACCGTCTGCTTGTTTCACAGCAGTCGTTGCGAGGTCACCTAGCCCAGAGCCTGCTCCAGGCTCTGTCATCGCCATAGTGCCGGCAAAGCGACCCGCCCGCTGGGGCAACACCCATTTCTCTACCTGTGCAGCACTACCATGAGCCGCGATCAGGTTAGCATTCGCGTTGGTAAGCGCTATATAGCCCAGGGTAGTGCTTCCCGCTGCCCACAACCAGGCATTAGCCACCGTTGCAACGATGGCCGGCAACTGCATACCGCCTGCGTCATAGTCTGCTGTGGGCGACACCAGCCCCGCATCGATCACAGCATCAAGAGCACGTTTGATCTCGGGAATGCTGTGAACACGCTCGCCATCGAACGCCGGTTGATGGGTATCTACTTTTTGCCTGAAGGGCAGAAAGTATTTTTCGGCGATGCGACGTGCCGTGTTGATTGCCGCATCAAAGGACTCTCGGTTGTGGTCTGCGTAACGCGTCCGCTCCCCCAGCTCCTCGGCATCAAATAGCTCGTACAACATAAACGCCAAATCGCGCTCACTTAATAACGGTAGTGCCATCGTCTATCCCCTGCTGCCAGTGCCACTTACCGCCGCCCCGAAAATGCTGGCAGCTGAACTGCAAATACGCCAGAAAAAGCTGAGTAAGGCAATTACCACGGGGATAATTGCATAAATAGCGCTTTGTTTTCATACGCTTACAAAATATCCATCAAATGAGAAAACGAGTTGGCAGTGGACACGCTTGGCACTAGCATGGCTATTGAGCATGCATTGACCGCACAGACCCCGAGGTAAGTAATGGATAATCAAACCGCTACAGACAAAGCCGCCTTACTCGACGCCTGGGACGCCATGATGGCCGACCTGCAAAAGGCCCGCGACATTATAGACAGCACCGAGGACTTTGCTCCCGAAGCTACCAGTCGGGTACTCGCCGAGGGCTATCGCTATTTAGCCGGGTTTATCCACCACGGACTGGAGCGCTCTTTCTTCGAAGACCCTCAGTACCCGGCCTTTCGCAATGCCCTCTCGCTGTTTAACAAATCAACCATCGACAACTCTGATGCGATTTACTTTTATGCGCCAATAGATGGCAGCAAACGCTATCTGGTTAAAGGCAAGCTTGGGGACAGCAGTCACTGGCGAGGTGAGCCACGCCCCAACGAGGGCAGGTTAGCCCCCCAGTACCTGATCTTTGAAATGATCAAGGGGCCAATATCGGGCGACACCGGCGAGCTGACAGAATTGATGCCCGGCACCCGGATCGGTTTCGGT
>CAKZQD010000156.1 GCA_937139485.1 uncultured Bacteroidota bacterium
TCTAAAAATTAATAATATGAGTAGTTCATCAAAATGTAAATGGTGTGGTAAATCAGTGGAAGGTTTTAAAACTCATTGTTCAAAAAGATGTGAAAATACACATAAAAACAATGATTATAAAGACTTTAAACGAACTAAAAAAAGTAATACTTTTTGGATGATTGTTATGTTTGGAATTTTTGCTTATTTCATATACGAACAAACAAATAAAGATTTTAAAAATGAGATTAAAAAAACTGAATCTAAATCTGAAAATAAAAGTTCTAAAAATTTAATACGGAAAGAAACTAATACCGAGAAAATAATAAAGTCTGAAACAATTGAAGTTAATGATATAATTGAAACACCTTCTTCAATTGAAGATAAGAATAAAAAAACGAAAGACAATACTCCAGATAAAGAAGAAATAAATACGTATAACTATTCTAACGAAGAGACAATAAAACAACTTATTAATAAAGGATATTCCAACAAGAAAATCCATAAAGAAACTAATGCACCTTTAAAAGAAATAAGAAAAATTAGAAAAACACTAAAAAAATAGTTTTACCCAACTCCCAAAACCACCACCAAATCATCCTGCATAACCATCATATTCCCTTTCAATTCCACAGCTGAAACTGTCCCAGCAAATGGCGCCACAACAGTACTTTCCATTTTCATAGCTTCTATAATAAACAACGGTGTGTTTTTTTCTACTTTGTCGCCCACTTTTACCAAAACTTCGGTTAGTTTGCCTTGCAGTGGCGAACCTATTTCGTTTGCGGCACTTGCTTTTTTGTTGCTTATTACTTCTATTTTAGAACTTTCGTCTTTTATACGAATGTGTCTGTTTTGCCCATTCAGCTTAAAATATACTTGACGATAACCTTCTTCGTCTGGCTCGGTCATATTTAAGTATTTTACCAAAATATTTTTCCCTTCGCCTATTTCTACTATAATTTCTTCATTGGCTTCCAAACCATAGAAAAACGCCTTGGTTGGTATATAAGAAACGTAGCCAAATTCTTCTCTAAAATCGTGATATTCTTCATACACTTTTGGGTACAAAATGTAAGAAATATAATCTAACTCAGATTTTTTTGCTCCAAACTTTTTCTTAAAAGCTTCAAAATCTCCTTTAAAATCTATTGGTTTCAAATGTGCATTTGGTCTGTCGGTATAGGGTTTTATATCTTTCAAAACAATCTCTGACATTTGCTTTGGGAAACCTTGGTACGGCTGCCCCAAATCTCCTTTAAAGAAATTAATTACAGAATCTGGAAATGAAATATCTTTTCCTTTTTCCAAAATATCTTGTTTCGAATAGCCGTTTGTAGTCATAAACATAGCCATATCGCCCACTACTTTAGAAGACGGCGTTACTTTCACGATGTCTCCAAACAGTTCATTGGCAGATTTGTAGTTTTCTTTTATCGTTTCAAATTTATCTTCTATTCCTAGACCTCTAGCTTGCGGTCTTAGATTTGAATACTGCCCACCAGGTATTTCGTGCTCATAAATTTGTGCCGTTCCAGACTTCAATTCCGATTCAAAAGGATAATACCATTCTCGTACATCTTCCCAATAGTTGGCAAAATCGTTTAGTTTAGGTAAATTGAGTTTACATTCTCTTTCGTGTCCTATCATACTAGCCGCCAGCGAGTTAAAGTTTACCTGAGAAGTCAATCCAGACATACTACTAGCCGCTACATCTACGATATCTACACCAGCATTTATGGCACTCAGCAGCGTTGCCGACTGCATAGATGAAGTATCGTGCGTGTGCAGATGAATAGGCAAATCAACGATTTTTTTCATTTCAGAAATTAGTTTTTCTGCCGCAAAAGGGTTTAACAAACCAGCCATATCTTTTATAGCTATGATGTGCGCGCCCATATCTTCTATTTGCTTTGCCAAGTCTATATAATACTGTAGCGTGTATTTTGTTTTGCTTGGATCCATAATATTTCCAGTGTAGCAAATACTAACTTCTGCAAGCGATTGTGTTCTTTCTATAACTGCTTTTGTAGAAACTTCTAGCGATTTTGTCCAGTTTAGCGAGTCAAATATTCTAAAAACATCCATTCCGTTTTCGGCAGATTTTTCTATAAATTTTTCTACCAAATTGTCTGGGTAAGAAGTATAACCCACAGCATTTGAACTTCTGAGCAACATTTGCGTAAGCACGTTGGGCATTTTTTCTCTAATAGCACGCAAACGCCACCAAGGGTCTTCCTTTAAAAAACGCATACAAACATCAAAAGTAGCGCCGCCCCACATTTCTACAGAAAATACTTCTGGGTGGTTTTTGGCATAAGATTCTGCTACCGCCAAAATATCTCTAGTACGCACTCTGGTAGCCAAAAGCGACTGATGTGCATCTCTAAAAGTAGTGTCGGTATATAAAATTTGTTTTTGGTCTTTTATCCAAGTACTAAATTTTTCTGGACCCAGCTCGCTCAGTAAATCTTTAGTTCCTTTCGGGAAAGCTTCAAACTGATTAAAATCTGGAATTTTTGGTGTTCTAAACACCTTGTTTTCATCTACAAATTTTACATCTTCATTTCCGTTTACTATTACTTTCGAAATATATTTCAGCGCTTTTGTTCCTCTATCTTGTCCTATTTTTATTTCAAAAAGTTCTGGATGGTTTGGTATAAAACCTACATTTTGCTCTCCGTTTATAAAAACTGGATGACTGATTACGTTCTGCAAAAATTTGATATTGGTCTTTACGCCTCTTATTCTAAATTCGTACAGCGCACGCTGAAGTCGCTCACTTGCTCCTTTCAAAGTTCGCCCCCAAGAAGAAACTTTTACCAGCATACTATCAAAAAATGGCGAAATCGTAACGCCAGGATATGAGCTTCCTTCGTCTAAACGGATTCCCATTCCGGCTGCATTTCTATAAGCTATTATAGTTCCATAATCTGGCTGAAAATTGTTGGACGGATCTTCGGTAGTAATTCTACATTGAATAGCAAAACCGTTTACCTGCACGTCTTCTTGTTTGGTAATAAAAATTCCGCTACTCGATAATTCTTTGCCTGCGGCTATTAAAATCTGCGAACGTACAATGTCTATTCCCGTAATTTCTTCCGTAATAGTATGTTCTACTTGAATTCTTGGATTCACTTCTATAAAGTAAATATTTTCTTGTGCATCTACCAAAAATTCTACCGTTCCTGCATTGCTATAATTTACGTGTTTTGTTATATTAAGCGCATAATTATACAATTCGTCTTTTGCTTTTTGCGAAAGCGAAGGACTTGGCGCTACTTCTACTACTTTCTGAAAACGCCTTTGTACCGAACAATCTCTTTCATATAAATGAACCAAATTTCCGTGTTGGTCGCCCAAAATTTGTACCTCTATATGCTTTGGATCTTCTATATATTTTTCCAGAAAAACCGTTCCATCTCCAAATGCTTTCATCGCTTCAGAAGAAGCATCGTTTCTTAGTGAAATTAAATCTGCTTCTTTTCGTACCACACGCATTCCTCTTCCACCACCACCAGAAGCATCTTTTATCATTACCGGAAAACCTATTCTTTTGGCTTCAGAAATTAAAACATCGTCATTGAGCAAATCTTCTTTACT
>CAKZQD010000157.1 GCA_937139485.1 uncultured Bacteroidota bacterium
ATAGCATTTGATTTTTTATTTAAACACTTACAGTTCTTCAAAAAGCATAGCAATAATAATGTAGTACAAATTTGTTATTAAGAAATTATTTTTTGGGATTATCCACATTCTATGTAAAAAAAACTCATAACTATTTTCTATTAAAATAAAGATACTTACCTTTGCATCGAATTTAAAAAATAGATTCTGAGATGATTCAAAAATACATCAAATTTTTAGCAGTAATAGTTCTTACAAGTCTAGCTTTTAATAGCTTTGCAGGAGACGATGGGCACAATCATAATGATCACGCTGGTCATAACCATGCAGATCATTCTGGTCACAATCATGGAGCAGATGCTTCTCATGCCGATCATAAAGCACACGATACACACGCAGAGTCAGCAAAATTTGACCCTGTAAATATGATTATGCATCATATTGGAGATGCTAATGAATTTCATATTATAGGAAACGAAAACACATCTTTAAACCTATCTTTACCTTTACCTATTATTCTTTTAGATAAAAAAGAAGGTCTTAAAATGTTTATGTCTTCTAAGTTTGAGCACGGACACAAAGCAGTAGACGGTTATGTAATGGATCACGGAATTGTAAAGAAAATTGTTGGAGAATTTCCTACAGGAGTTCAAGAAGTAACTGTACATCACGGAGAAGTAGTTTTTGGTGCTAAGCATTTTGCTACAGAAACTAAAATGACACCATTGCACTGGTTCAATGGAGAAGAAGCAGATCCTTCTTTTTATGATTTCTCTTTTACCAAAATAGCTTTCGGGATGTTTTTGGCGGTAATTGTACTCCTTATTATATTTATGGGTATGGGTTCTTATTATAAAAAAGGAAATATGATTCCAAAAGGAATTTATTCTCTACTAGAGCCTTTAATTTTATTTGTAAGAGACGATATAGCAGTAGAAAACATTGGCGCAAAAAAAGCAGACAAGTTTTTACCTTTATTATTAACAATATTTTTCTTTATCTGGGTAAATAACTTAATGGGCTTGATACCAATTTTCCCATTTAGTGCAAACGTAACAGGAAATATAGCCTTTACATTTGTGTTATCATTGGTAGTTATGATAGTTGTAAATGTAAGTGCAAATAAAGATTATTGGATGCACATGTTGTGGATGCCTGGTGTACCAACACCTATGAAATTAGTAATGGCACCAATAGAATTGGTAGGAATTATAACTAAACCATTTGCATTAATGATGCGTTTATTTGCAAATATTACTGCAGGGCACATTATTATATTAAGTTTGGTATCATTAATATTTATTTTTAATTCAGTAGCAATGTCAGCAGTTTCTGTACCATTCATATTGTTTATGAATATATTAGAAATGTTGGTAGCATTCTTACAAGCATATATATTTACACTATTGGCAGCACTATTTATAGGTATGGCAGTAGCAGAACACGAACATCATTAAAACAAGAATTTTTTTTAATCATTATATAAATTTAGTATCATGACAGGATCATTATCAGCAATTGGCGTAGGAATCGTAGTATTAGGCGCAGCATTAGGAATTGGTAAAATTGGTGGATCTGCAGTAGAAGGTATCGCAAGACAACCAGAAGCAGCAGCTAAAATCCAAACTGCAATGATTATCGCAGCAGCACTTATTGAAGGTGCAGCATTATTCGGTATCGTAGCAGCAGCAATTTTAACTAAGTAATGAAAAAAATATTAAAGCCTTGAGGATTGCTTAAGGCTTTGATATAATTTTAATGTTTGAAAAAAGAAAATTAAAGAAATGGAATTATTAATACCAGATTTTGGACTAGTTATATGGACAACTTTAGCGTTCGTATTATTATTGGTTTTATTAAAAGCTTTTGCTTGGAAACCAATAACTAAAGCACTTAGCGATAGAGAGCATACTATTAAAGATTCTCTTGAAAAAGCAGAAGAGGCTAAAAAAGCAGTAGCTGAAATGACAGCAAACAACGAAGCTATTTTAAAAGAAGCAAGAGAAGAACGCTCTGCAATATTAAAAGAAGCAAACGAAGCAAAAGACAACATAATAGCAGAAGCTAGAAATGAAGCAAAAACTGCTGGAGCAAAAGAATTAGAAAAAGCAAAAGCAGAAATTGAAGCACAAAAAAATGCCGTAATGATAGAATTGAAGAATACTTCAGCTCAATTATCTATAGATATTGCTGAAAAAGTATTGACTTCAGAATTGTCTAACAAATCTGCTCAAGAAAAATTAGTAAACGAATTAATTTCTAAAGCTTCATTAAACTAATAGGCTATGTCAAATCAAAGATTATCATCAAGATACGCAAGTTCTATTTTTCAATTAGCTTCTGAATCAAATAAGATAGAAGAAGTATTGACAGATATAAAATTAATAGCTGCAAGTATTTCTGGAAGTAATGATTTAAAATCTTTATTGAAAAGCCCAATAATAAAGGCAGACGATAAAAATAGTATTTTGAACAAAATATTTTCTGGAAAAGTAAATGAGTTGACTTCAAAGTTTTTAAGCTTATTGATTTCTAAAGGAAGAGAATCTTATTTAGCAGAAATATGTGTTTCTTTTATAGAAGAATATAATGCGACAAATAAAATAGCAGATATTACATTAATAACTGCAATAGAAGCAACAGACAAAATAGTAGCAGAAGTAACTAGTTTGCTTACTAAGTCAGGAAATTTTAGCAACGTTGTAATAAAAAAAGAAGTTGACCCAAGTATAATAGGAGGATTCATATTAAAAATGGACGATCAACTTTTAGACAACAGCGTGCAAAGAAAATTACAAATAGTTAAAAAAGAATTACAAAAATAAATTATCAATAATTACTAAAGTAAAGAGGTCTCCTTTTTACCAAGTGCTAAAAATTAAAAAAATGGCAGGAGTAAAACCAGATGAAATATCTAACATATTAAAAGAACAACTTTCTAACGTAAAAACAGTTTCAGAACTAGAAGAAGTAGGTACAGTACTTCAAGTAGGTGATGGTATTGCAAGAATTTATGGACTAAGAAATGTTCAGTACGGAGAGTTAGTAGAATTTGAAAGTGGAGTTAAAGCTATAGCGCTAAACCTTGAAGAAGACAACGTAGGTGTTGTACTTATGGGAGCAGCAAATAGTGTAGCAGAAGGAGATACAGTAAGAAGAACTAAGGTAATTGCATCTATTAAAGTAGGTGAAGGTGTTTTAGGAAGAGTTGTAGATACTTTAGGTCAGCCAATAGACGGTAAAGGACCAATAGTAGGAGAAACTTTTGAAATGCCTTTAGAAAGAAAAGCACCAGGTGTACTATATAGAGAGCCAGTTGCTGAGCCATTACAAACAGGAATTAAAGCAATTGATGCAATGATTCCTATTGGTAGAGGACAAAGAGAGTTAATTATTGGAGATAGACAAACTGGTAAAACTGCCGTAGCTATTGATACCATTATTAACCAAAAAGAATTTTACGATGCTGGAGAGCCAGTATATTGTATATATGTAGCTTCTGGTCAAAAAGCATCTACAATAGCACAAATAGCTAAAACACTAGAAGAAAATGGTGCTATGCCATATACAACTATTGTAGCAGCAACGGCTTCAGATCCTGCACCATTGGTTTTCTATTCTCCATTTGCTGGAGCTGCAATTGGTGAGTTTTTTAGAGATCAAGGAAAATCGGCATTGATAGTTTATGATGATTTATCTAAGCAAGCAGTAGCATATAGAGAGGTTTCTTTATTATTGAAAAGACCTCCAGGAAGAGAAGCTTATCCAGGTGATGTTTTCTACTTACACTCAAGATTATTAGAAAGAGCTGCGAAAATAAATGCAAACGATGGTATTGCTCAGCAAATGAATGATATTCCAGATTCTATTAGACATATGGTAAAAGGTGGTGGTTCTTTAACTGCTTTGCCAATTATTGAAACACAAGAGGGTGATGTTTCGGCATATATTCCAACAAACGTAATTTCTATTACAGATGGTCAAATTTTCTTAGAATCTAACTTATTTAACTCTGGTGTTCGTCCAGCAATTAACGTAGGTATTTCTGTATCAAGAGTAGGTGGTTCTGCACAGATTAAATCTATGAAAGAAGTTTCTGGTACATTAAAATTAGATCAAGCATCTTATAGAGAGTTAGAAGCATTTTCTAAATTTGGATCAGACTTAGATGCTGCAACAAAAGCAGTACTTGATAAAGGAGAAAGAAACGTAGAAATGCTTAAACAAGCACAATTTTCGCCACTTTCTGTTGAAAAACAAGTTGCTATTATTTTCTTAGGAGCAAATAACTTAATGAAAGATGTTGCAGTAGAAAAAATAAAGGATTTTGAAGCAGATTATTTAAGTCAATTGGAAACAAGATTTCCAGAAGATTTAGCTAAGTTAAAAACTGTAAAGAAATTAAAGAAAGATCCAGAATTGATGGATGTAATGAAAAACTTAGCAAAAGAAGTAGCAGGAAACTACGGAGCGTAAAAAAAAGAAGCCCCAAACCCCAAAGGGACTTATGTTTTTTATCGCATTTTCGGAAATACACCTACTAATGACTAATAACTAAAGACAATAAAAGATGGCTAATCTTAAAGAAGTAAAAGAAAGAATTGGTTCTGTACGTAATACGCAGAAGATAACTAGAGCTATGAAATTAGTTTCTGCCTCTAAGTTGAAGCGTGCTACAGATAGAATTACAGAAATGAGACCATATTCTGACCGATTGTTTGGAATTCTTCAAAATATATTAGCAAACGTTAATGTAGAAGAATTAAACCTAAACTTTAGTAAAGAACCTGAGGAGGTAAAAAAGGTATTAGTTATCTTATTAACTTCAGATAAAGGACTTTGTGGCGGATTTAATTCTAACTTAATAAAGCAAGCTAAGGTTTTAGTAAATGAAAAATATGCTCATTTGAATGCAAATAAAAACATTACTTTAGTTACCGTAGGTAAAAAAGGTTATGATGCTTTTAAAAGAGATGCAGCTTTAAATAATGTAACTACTTATATAGATTTATTTAAAAACTTAAACTTTGAAGCAGCAGCAGATGTTGCTGAGTATGCTATGGATGCTTTTTTAAATGGTGTTTACGACAAAGTACATGTAGTGTATCCAGAATTTAAAAATGCTGCAACGCAAATCTTTAAAGCAGAGCAATTTTTACCTATTTCAGAACTAGAAGTTGTAGAAGGAGAAGAAAATAATTTCGAAGCAGATTTTATTTTTGAACCAGAAAAAGAAGAGTTAGTAAAAGAATTAATTCCAAAAATATTAAAAACACAATTTTATACTTATTTATTAGATACCAATGCTTCTGAACACGGTGCTAGAATGGTAGCAATGGATAAAGCAACAGATAACGCTGGTGCATTAGAAAAGGAATTGAACCTGATATATAACAGACAAAGACAAGCAGCTATTACAACACAAATATTAGAGATAGTTGGTGGTGCCGCAGCACTAGAAGATTAATAGAAATAAATTAAGAACACTATTCAAAAAGGCTTAGATAATTATATCTAAGCCTTTTTAATTTGTTAAAATATCATTGGTTTTGTTTGACTAGTCAAATATTTATTCTACTGAATAATATTGAGCTTATTTAGTTTTTAAATGTAGATAGATGTAGTTTTTTACAATAACTGTTCTAATATTTTTTTCATTTTCAATACTGCTTTCATTTTAAAGATTAGTATTGTTAAAAAAAATAAAAAACTGCATAAAATATTTTTTGCCACTTAACTTTGCAGCCTATTTTTATGGTTAAAGAAAAAAATATACTGGTACTTATAAGTGCAATGTTTCTATTTTTAATGGCATTTGCAACTATTTATGTAGTTACTCCAAAGGTTTCTTACTCTTTTTCAATGGATCAAAATGATCAATCAAACACCTGCGATCCTGTTTCAAATAATCTACAAGAAGAAGAAATTAAAGAAAATAAACTTCATCATAGTTTTGATTTTACTATAGTTGAAGAAATAAAAGATATTATTATTCATTCAGAATTTAGAGAAAATTATTCTACTTTATTTAAGCCTGAAACGAATACACCTCCACCAAAATTTGTTTAAAAAAATACTTTAGATTTTTAAAACCTGTATAACATTATAAAGCATCAAGTCTTATAATATGAACTAGGCTATGTTCTTTATTTTGTTTGCCTAGGTTTTACACTAAAGTTAATTTAGAAACAGTTGTATCATTTATGATGTCAACGTATCATTTGTACTTTTTGGTACATAAATATTAATTTTTAAACAAATAAAATGAATAAACAAAATATATTAGGGCATCTTTCAAAAGATTTGCCTGCAAGTGTCGTAGTGTTTTTAGTAGCACTGCCGCTGTGTTTAGGTATAGCATTAGCATCTGGAGCGCCGCTATATTCGGGTATTATAGCTGGCATAGTTGGCGGTATAGTAGTAGGAGCAATGAGTGGTTCTTCACTTGGAGTAAGCGGGCCAGCAGCGGGTTTGGCAGTTATTGTACTTACAGCAATACAAGATCTAGGTAGTTTTGAAGTATTTTTGGTTGCAGTTGTACTTGCAGGAATACTTCAAATAATTATGGGAATTGCAAGAATGGGAATTATAGCATATTATTTTCCATCATCTGTTATACACGGAATGTTAGCAGGTATAGGTGTTTTAATTTTTTTCAAACAAATACCGCATGCTTTAGGATATGATAAAGATCCTGAAGGTGATTTTAGATTTATACAAGTAGATTCTGAAAATACATTTTCCGAAATTTCAAGAGCTTTTAGTAATATAAGTCCTAGTGTTGTTATAATTACAGTTATTTCTTTAGCTATCTTATTGTTATGGCAAACTAAGTTTATATCAAAGATTAAAGTATTAGCTGCGGTACCAGGGCCACTTTTGGCAGTAATTGTTGGTATTGTTTTAAATGTATTTTTTGCAAAATATCCTAGTATGGCTATAGATGCAGATCATTTAGTAAAATTACCAGTACCAAAAAGTTTCAATGACTTTCTAGGCAATTTCACTTTCCCAGATTTTTCAGCTATTACAGATTATAGAGTAATACTTACAGCAGCTATAATAGCTGTAGTTGCAAGTTTAGAAACGCTACTTTGTGTAGAAGCTACAGATAAATTAGACCCACATAAAAATATTACACCAACCAATAAAGAATTAATTGCTCAAGGTGCAGGAAATATAATTTCGGGATTAATTGGAGGCTTGCCAGTTACACAGGTAATTGTAAGAAGTTCAGCAAATATACAATCTGGAGGGAGAACTAAATTATCATCTATTGTTCACGGCTTTTTATTGTTGATATCAGTAGTATTAATTCCCACATTGCTTAACATGATACCATTGGCAACTTTGGCGGCTATATTATTAATAGTTGGTTATAAATTAGCAAAACCTGCATTGTTCAAAAAAATGTGGTCACAGGGCTGGAGTCAGTTTATTCCATTTATAGTAACTGTAGTTTGTATCTTTTTTATTGATTTACTTTGGGGAATTAGTTTAGGTTTAGCAGTTGCAATTATAGTTATTTTATGGAATAATTTTAAAATTCCTTTTATGTTAGAAGTTGATGATGATGGCTCTCAAAAAGAAATAGTATTAGTACTATCTGAATCAGTAACTTTTTTGAACAAAGCATCTTTACTAAATACTTTAGATAAAATACCTGATGGTAGCAAATTAACTATTGACGCATCAAATACATTTTTTATGCATCAAGATGTACTTGAAATCATTGAAGACTTTAAAATACATGCAGAAAACACAAATATTGATTTAAAACTCATAGATTTATACGATCACAAAGATAAAATGCCGAAAACAAATTTTATTATTTCAAAAAATTAAACTTAAAAATTATGATAACATTAAACAAAGACATTCAAGATAATATAACACCTTCAAAAGCTTTAGAATTATTAAAAGAAGGCAATCAAAGATTCTTAAATAAAAAACAAGAAAATAGAGATTTAAACAAGCAAGTTGATCTTACTGGAGGCGGTCAGTTTCCTTATGCAGTAGTTTTAAGCTGTATTGATTCTCGTGTACCAGTAGAACATGTATTAGACCAAGGAATTGGAGATATTTTTAGTACAAGAGTAGCTGGAAACATTGTAAATGAAGATGTACTAGGTTCTATTGAGTATTCTTGTAAAGTAGCTGGTTCTAAATTAGTTTTAGTAATGGGGCATACAAAATGTGGTGCAGTTACAGCAGCTTGTAAAGGTGTAGAACTAGGAAATATTACAGCCTTATTAAGTAAAATAAAGCCAGCGGTAAAAACTATTAACCCGTCTGAAAAAGAGTTTGATGATAAACTAATAGAAGATGTAAGTATTCAAAATGTAAAAGATTCTATTGAAAACATAAAAAAACAAAGTCCAATATTAAAAGAAATGGACGATAAAAATGAAATAGATATCGTAGGAGCAATTTACGATGTTAATTCTGGCTTTGTAACTTTTATGGATTAAGTATTAGCGAATATAAAAAGCTTATAAAATAAAAAAGACCCGACAAATCATTTTGTCGGGTCTTTTTATGGGTAACTGATGGGATTCGAACCCACGACCCCCGGCACCACAAACCAGTGCTCTAACCAACTGAGCTACAATTACCATTTAAGGACTGCAAAGATATTTGTTTTTATTTAAAAAACAATAGCTTAATAAAAATTATTTGCAAGTTATTTTTAAAGGTACTATTACATTAATTTCCATAGTAGACCAAGTTTTAGAAACACCATCTGCGCCAGCATGAAGTTTTAAACAAGCCTGGTTTATTGCTTCTACAGATTTTTCTGCTTTCCAGTTTAATAAATCTAAGGCTCCAGAAATATTAATAAGTTTTGTTTTCGATTCACTTTCGGCTATGTAATAGTTCATTTTTAGTTGCTTAGAAACACCATTCATAGTTAAATTTACAATAAGTACACCCTTAGTATTGTCGCCATCACACGCTTCAATAGTACCTTCAAATTTTTCGCTATTGGTCATGTTTCCAAAAACAAATTCTCTTAGTTTTTCGTCTCTTTCTACATTGTTACTATTTATAGAGTTTAAGTTAATTTCAAACTTTGTATTTGTTAAAACAACAGGAATACTTGAAGCTTGGTTTTCGTTTACGGCTTTTATTTCATCAAAAGTACCTTTAACGGCTATTTTTTCTGTGGTTTTAAAAGCTGTCCATTCAAATTTTAAATTTTCTGCTTCTACTGCATAGTCACAATTTTTTTCTGCTTTACTTTCTACAATAGTATCTTTGCTTGGTGCTGGTTCATTGCAAGAAAAAACTAGCAAACTAATCATTAATAGTGTAAATATTTTTTTCATTATTGTATTTTTAAGTTTAAATTAAGGCAATATCCTAAAACATATAGGCATACAAAAGTAAGTATTGAAAGACTATTATAGTATTTTTGTTCCTATTAATTTCGCCATAAAGCAAATGCTAACTTTTGAAACAAAGCAAGAACATATTTTCTCGATCTCCATTTTTAGCAAATGTTACAAAGTTGCTTTCGGTAAATGTATTGGTACAAATATTTGCTTTTGCATTGTCTACTATAATTACTAGACTATATTCTGAAGATGATTTTGGTTTGCTGGCTAAATTTATGTCTATAGCTAGTATTTTTGTTTTATTTGGAACTTTACGTCTTGAGTTTGCTATTATTTTACCAAAAAAAGAACAGGAAGCCAATGCCTTAATGAGTTTAGGATTTTTATTTAGTTTGCTATCTGCTTTGCTGAGTTTTGTGGTGCTATATTTTTGTAGCCATCATTTAAATACTTATTTTAATATAAATTCTGTGCAAGATTGGATTTTTATAATGCCATTTACAATTTTTTTTATAGCTAGTTTCAATTTATTAATAAATTATAAGAATAGACAAAAAAAATATAATGAAATTGCAGCAGGTCAAGTTGTTCAAGGTATTTCAAATCCTTTAACTTCTTATGGTTTTAATGGCATTATCAATTATGGATTAATTCAAGCTTTACTGTTGGCAAATTTTTTAGGAAGTTTATATTTAGGCTTTACTTTATTGAATAAAAAAGTATTTAATTCTTCATCAAATTTAAAACAGGTTTTACAGAAATATTACCGTTTTCCTACTTTTAATTTATCGCATGCTCTAATAAATAATGTTTCTTCAAGCTTGCCAGTATTTATGCTTTCTCCAGTTTTTGAAAATTATTTTATTGGTTTATTTACTATGGCAATAGGCAAAATATTTAAGCCTATACATTTATTTAATAATGTGATTTATCAAGTGTTTTCCAAAAAAATAGTTGATGATGTACATTTAAATAAAGATGTAAGTAAGCAATTTAAAAAAGTAGTTTTTACATTAGTAATTATTGGAATAGTACCGTTTACTTTGATGTATTTCTTTGCTCCAGAAATTTTTTCATTCGTATTTGGTAAAAAGTGGTTTCAAGCAGGTGTTTATATAAAATTAATGCTGCCTTGGTTGTTTATGGTTTATTTATGTGGCTCATTTTCTTTTGTTCCAAATTTATTTAGGCAACAAAAAAATGCTATGCTTATTGAAATAGTTTATTTGCTTTTAAGATTTGGAGCATTGACTTATGGAATATCTAAATCGAGTTTAGAAATAGCACTTTCCGCTTATGCTTGGACAGGTGTTTTTATGCTAATATTTACTTTGCTATGGTATTATTATTTAGTAAAGTACAAAAAAATCGAAGATGAATAAAATGAAAATATTAGTTGTTCCTTCATGGTATCCGCCAAATGGTGGACGGTTTTACAAGTTTCAAGCAGAAGCTTTGGCTGAAAAAGGTCACCAAGTTGATGTATTAATTTTAGAAGAAATTGGTTTGAGTCAAAAGAGAAATTTTAAAATAGAAGCTAAAGATTCTATTTTAGTAAATGAGATTCGATATAAATACTATAGATTACCAAAATTAAATTCATTAAATATAAAATTGTATTTAATGAAGTATAAGAAAATTATAAAAGAATATATTTCAAGACAAAAACCCGATGTAATACATGCGCAGTCCTGTACTTGGGCTGGTGTAGCAGTATCTGAAATTGCTTTAAAAAACAATATTCCATATATTATATCTGAACAAAAGAGCATTTTTTTTAAAGAAAAGTTGCCTTATAATAAAAAGTTTAGTAAATTAGTTTATTCTGCGTATCATTATTCTAGTCATATTATCGCTAATTCTATTATGATGAAAAAATCTCTCGATAAATATTCAGATAGCCAAATTACTGTTGTTCCAAATTTAGTAGATTATGAGTTTTTTAAACCAAAAAAAATCAATACAAAAAAAGAAATGTTTACATTTATTACCGCAGGAAATTTGTT
Organism: uncultured Bacteroidota bacterium; assembly: GCA_937139485.1. Lineage (GTDB taxonomy): Bacteria > Bacteroidota > Bacteroidia > Chitinophagales > UBA8649 > CAKZQD01. The sequence goes on from CAKZQD010000157.1 coordinate 11,324, forward strand.
ACCTGTAAAAGGATATGATATTTTAATTAACGCCTTCTCTGCATTGTACTTAGAAACCAAAAAAAACATTGAACTCAAAATTATTGGAAAAGGAAAAGACTTAGAAAAACTTAAAAATTTAGCAAAGAAAACTGTTGCAGGAAATTTATTGGAAAAGGGAATATTCTTTTGCGGTTATAAAACAAAAGAAGAATTACTTTTAGAGTATAATTATTCTAATGTGTATGTTTCTTCGAGTAGAATGGAGACTTTTGGAATGACTATTATTGAAGCCATGTCATGCGGTTTGCCTGTGGTGGCAACAAAATCTGGAGGACCTCAAGATATTGTAAATAACGAAAATGGATACTTAGCAGAGCTTAACAATGCAATCAGTTTGCAGTCTAAAATGCAGAAGATGCTAGATAATTATAGTAATTTTGATTCAGAAAAAATACGACAAAATGTTATTAATAAATATAGCAAAGAGCTTGTTGTAAATCAAATTGAAAAAGTATTGAAGAAATGTCTGAACAACAAAAAGCAATTAAAATAGATGGAATGACCTGTGTGAACTGCGCAATAAATATAGAGCGTGCAGTTAAAAAAGCAGGAATTGAACATGCAGTTGTAAATTTTTCAACCAAAGAATTATTAATTGAAGATTTTTCAGGAATAAAAGATACTGCTCTCGAAAAAATTATTCAAAATGCTGGTTTTTCTGTTGTAAAAGAAGGAAATAAACCAACGCCAACTTGGTTAAAAGACACTTTGTTTTGGTTAGTAGTAATTATTGCAGCATATTTTATAGCGCAGATGTTTTTTCCAGAAACTTGGAAAAGTTCAAGCCTAGATTTCGTTTTAGGTACACCAGCATTAATTATTGGAGTTTGGAAGTTTGGAAAAGGCGCTTTTTATTCTTTAAAAGCTGGCTCTGCAAATATGTATGTATTGATACTAATGGGTGCTATTACGGCTTATGTTTTTAGTATTTATTTATACTTTACAGGTAAATCTCCTCTTTATTTTGAAACTACGGCAGTAATCATTGCACTGGTAATGGTAGGAGATAACTTGGAAGAAAAAGCGATAGAAAAAACGACATCTTCACTTTCTAGCTTGGCAAAAATGCAAATAAAAAACGCCAAAAAACTTATTAATGGCATTTTTGAAGAAGTAAGTTTAAATGCTATTAAAAAAGGTGACACTGTTCAGGTAAACCAAGGAGACCAAATACCAACAGACGGAGAAGTTTTAGAAGGTTCTGGAATGGTAGACGAAGCACTTTTGACAGGAGAAAGTGAACCAATTTTTAAAGAAAAAGCAGCTCAATTATTTAGTGGAACAACATTAATAGACGGTCAATTTACTTATAAAGTTTCTAAACCTGGACACTTATCTGCCTTGGCAAGAATAAATGGATTGGTTCAAAAAGCAAGTACAGAAAAAGCAAATATTCAAAAACTGGCAGATAAAATTTCTGCAATTTTTGTTCCTTTAATTATAGGAATTTCTAGCGTTTGGTTTTTTGTGAGTTATTTTGCATTAGGAGTGGCTTTAGAAGAATCTATAATAAGAAGTGTTGCTATTTTGGTAGTTTCTTGTCCTTGTGCTATGGGTTTGGCTACGCCAATGGCAGTAATGGTTGGAATTGGTAAATTAAGCGAAAACGGTATTTTAGTAAAAGGAGCACAAACTTTAGAAACTTTTGCAAAAACAAAAAACATCATTTTTGACAAAACAGGAACAATTACAACAGGAAATTTTAAAATGGATAGTTTTCAAGTTTTTAATGTTTCTGAAAACGAAGCAAAGTCAATTATTTTAGCTTTAGAAAATAAATCTTCGCATCCAATAGCACAATCTATTAGTAAATTACTAGCAGAATTTAATGATTTTCCTTTATTAGAAATAGAAGAAATTAAAGGAAGCGGAATGCTTGGAAAAGATGAAGTAGGAAATATTTACAAATTGGGTTCTGCTAAATTTACTCAGAATATAAATAATGATTCTGATATTTATCTGACAAAAAATAATGAAACAATAGCTAGTTTTAATATCAAAGATGAACTGAAAGAAAATGTAGCACAAACGATTTCTTATTTAAAAAATCAAGAAGTATTGCCAGTAGTTTTAAGTGGAGATAGTAACAAGAAGTGTGCAATGCTCAAAGAAGAACTACAAGTAAATATAGAAGGAGAACTAAAACCAGAAGACAAATTGACAAGAATTGAAACTTTTTCAAAACAAGTGACAACAATGGTTGGCGATGGTATTAATGACGCACCAGCTTTGAGCAAAGCACATATTGGAGTTTCATTTAGTGAGGCTTCAAATATTGCTATAGAAAGTGCAGATATTGTATTGTTAAACAACGATTTTTCTTTATTACAAAAAGCACATCTCATAGCTTTGAAAACTTTAGCAACCATAAGACAAAATTTATTTTGGGCTTTTGCATATAATATAGTTGCAATTCCATTGGCGGCATTTGGTATTTTAGATCCTATGATGGCGGCTTTCTTTATGTTGTTTTCAGATTTATTTATTATCGGAAATGCGTATCGTTTTAAGTTGAGTAAAGTTTGATTTAGTATTCTGTTGGCAGTTGCAGTATTTTGTCTTTGCATCATTGTGCAAGAGCTACGAATACGGCAATCAGTAAAATTAGTATTCTATATCTATTAGGTCATCAAAAACATATTCGCTAGCTGGCGTTTTTTACCCACAAACTTAGTTTATTGATGAAACTCATTTAATATTTTTTCTAATATCTCTGTTTTCTGAGAGCCAATCAAAAAGTGTTTCCCGTTTTTAAGTTTTATGTGTAAACCTTTGCTTCCAGAAACATTATAAACGGTTCCATATTTTGTGCCAAATCTTATTCCCCAGCCACCTACAAAACCATAATCTAAAACTTCAGTAGATTCTATATCACTCCAAGTTACATTCTTTTTAATAAAAGGAAAATACTACATTTCGATAGCTTCTGATGTTATTTTTGTACTAAGTTTTAAAAAGTAGAATAATAAGAAAATAGCAATAAATATTATAAAGTTTAATATATTTCCAGTTATAAATGTCTTTGAAATTTGGAAGTTTGGATTTTGAAAAAAAGCTAAAAAAGGCATTGTTATTGAAAAAATAAATAATCCAACAAGTAAAATCCAAATCCATTTTTGCTTAAATTTTTGAGTTTCTTCGAATAGTATTTTCATAAATGTCTATTTGTCATTTTTATTATCTCTTCTTTCTTTTTTTCTCGAACAAATTTTGATTTCAAAGTCCTTTGTTTAAAATCTTCATTAGGAATTTTATCTACCAAAGTTCTGTAATATTCTAAAACGGTAAGCAGTTTCTCAGGGCTTTCTAATAAAGTCATTTCATCGCCAATACTTACATTTCCTTCTTCTAACACTCGTAAATAAATACCAGGAAAATCTGCTTTTAAAAATTGATGAACAACTTTCTGAGTTTCAAAGCGAGCACCTAATTTAAAACAAGGTTCTCTTGGCTGGCTAATCTGAACTTTTGCTTCGCCAAGCTGATAAATGTCGCCAATGTAAATTTTATTTTCAAACAAAGCATCAATACTTAAATTTTCGCCAAACATTCCAAAGTCAAATTTTAAGTTTGGATAAAGTACTTTCCAATAATTGTAATGCGCTGTAGAGTATAAATAACAAGCTTTATCAAAGCCACCGTGATACCTTCTGTCTACCACATTATCTTTTGCAACGTCTTCTTTACCAAGAAAAATAGCTTCCGTAGTAGGATATTTAAAAATACCTGTTTTTACATTTTTGCCTCTAAATTTTATAACTTGAATGTCAGAAATATTTGTAGAAATTACTTTCATTGCTTTAAAATTACTGCTTTTATACGATTAAGTAAATTTTTCTTCTATTTTAATTAAAATATTGCTTTGTAGCATTACATTTGTAGCACTAAAAAAGCTAAAAATGAATACTTCAGATTTAATAAATAGAGTACCCGCATCGGCAACAATTTCTATGGCTCAAAAAGCTAGAGATTATAAAGCAAAGGGTTTAGATGTAATTAGTTTAACACTTGGTGAACCAGATTTTGACACACCAGAATTTATAAAAACTGCTGCAAAAAAAGCTCTTGATGATGGCTTTACTAAGTATACACCAATTTCTGGTTTGGTTTCATTTAGAGAAGCCATAGTAAATAAGTTTAAAAGAGATAATAATTTAGATTTTACTGCAGATCAAATAGTTGTGTCTACAGGAGCAAAACAAACTTTAGCAAATATTGTTTTATGTACTACAAATAAAGATGATGAAGTTTTATTGCCTGCTCCGTATTGGGTTTCTTATGAAGGAATAGCAATTATGGCAGGAGCTAAAGTTGTAAAAGTAAAAACTGAAATTGACAACGATTTTAAAATTTCTCCAGAAGAATTAAGCGCAAATTTAACAGAAAAAACAAGGCTAATGATTTTTAGTTCGCCTTGTAACCCTACAGGTTCTTTATATTCAAAAGAAGAATTATATGCTTTGGCAGAAGTAATAAAAGAATACCCAAATTTATTGGTAATTTCAGATGAAATATATGAGCATATAAATTTTACTGGCGAAAAACATTTTAGCATAGGTTCTATTCAAAGTGTTAAAGACCAAATAGTTACGGTAAATGGAATGGCAAAAGGTTTTGCTATGACCGGTTGGAGAATAGGCTATATGGGCGCACCTTTGTGGTTGGCAAAGGCTTGTAATAAGCTACAAGGACAGTTTACTTCTGGTGCAAATGCTGCAGCACAAAAAGCATCAGAAATAGCTTTGAATGCTCCGCTAGACGAGTCATATAAAATGCGTGATTCTTTTCTGAAAAGAAGAGGTTTGTTTTTAGAATTGCTAGGAAAAATAGATGGATTAAAACTCAATGTGCCAGAAGGAGCATTTTATGTTTTTCCAGATGTAAGTGCATTTTTTGGAAAATCTTTTAATGAATATAAAATTACTTGCCCTACAGATATTGTAAACTACTTATTAGACACTGTTTATGTAGCAACAGTTGGTGGCGAATCTTTTGGTGACGATAATTGTGTGAGATTATCTTATGCCGCTTCAGAAGAACAATTGATAGATGCCGCTGGTAGAATTAAAGAAGCCTTGGATAAATTGGTTTAGATTTTAGTATTCAGTTTTTGATATGTGATTTGATATGTTTTTTTTGTAGTAATTATGTAAATTAATTTACTGTTTTCAATTGGTAAAATTTTAATTTACATTAATAACCGCCAACCGCCAAAATCTATTTAAAAGAATACAACAATACTTTCTTTTCTGTTTTTAAAAGTTCATCAACTTCATCAAGCATTTTTAGTGAAATAGTAGGACAACCCCAAGACATCGCCAAGGGTTTTGGATAAGTTTCTTCATCTTTTACGCCTTCCCAAGAATGTAAAACTACAACTCTGCTTCTCATATTGCTATTGCTTTCTTCCAATCCGTCAAGCCAAAATTTGTAGTTGCTTCCCCAAGTGCTGTATGCTCTTTCGCCAATAAGAGACATTCCTAAAGTAGAGCAATAACTATTTTTGGTATTGCTAAAAGTTGTGGCAAAGTCGCTGTAATTATCGCCTTTGCAACTGCCATGACAAACCAATGCGCTCTTTTTTATCTTCTCATTTTTTAAATCAACAATAAAAAAACGATTCTTTCCTGAATGAATAGAGTAGTCTATCATTATAGCAAGGTTTTGGTTGTAAGCATTGGTTTTAGAAAAAGACTTGATGTATTTTATCTCTTTTTGGTATTTTGGAACAGTTTCTTCTTGAGGAAAAGAATTATTTTTTGTGGTACTATATTTACTATCGTTACAAAATAAAATAGTACTTAAAAATGCAAATAAAAGTAGTTTCATAATATTATGAACGAAAATACATTAATTTTTATTGGATAGATTGTTTTATTTAAAAAGTTGGATAATAAATTTATAGTTTTAGTTCAGATTCAAACCAGATTTTGAACTCTGATAAATTTAAAATTCCTTTAGAAAGCAAATCTGAATTTAATGCATCTAGAGAATTATAAGCATCTATACATGCTTCATTAAAGTTAGTTTTTTGAGTCCTATTCAAAAATTTTAGTAGCCATTTTTCAAAAGCGGTCTTGTTGTAATGTAATTTTAAATACCTGTTTAAAGATTTTATCTTAGAATCTACCAAGTCAAGCCATTCTAATTTTATGTATATAATTATTTCATAAGTTAATAGTAGCGAGTAGCAATCTTTGCGAAGTGTTTTTATATTTCTATTTAAAACAGTGTTTATTGACTCTAAAGCAGTTTCGTATTGCTCATTTATTAAATAGGCTATTACAATATTTACGGCAATAAAATTTAAATAAATATAGTCATCTGTAGTTTGAAGAAAAAGTTGAAAATCTTGCGCATATTTAAGTGATTTTAAATAGTTAGTATTTTTTAAATAATAAGAAAGTTGTAAACCTTTAATAAAAAATTCTTTGTTTCTTAATGAATCTTTATTTTTAGCTAGCTTTTCAAGTTTTTCAAGCATTTCTCCTACATTTTCAAGTTGGTTTGCTGCTATTAAGTTGCCTGCATAATTATAGCAAGTTAAGAAAAATTCTGATGGGTTGTATTCAATGAATTTGGGGTGGTCTAGATAGTTTTGATATAAATTCTGCTTGGTTTCAAGTACTATTTCTGAATCTTGCTTTAATTTACCAAGCATAGATAAACACAAAAGATTGACTTTATTGATATTGAAACCTTGTTGTAGGTCTATTTTTATATTTTCAGTTAATTTATTAAATTCAGAAATTTTATCTTCATTGCGAATGGGCCCGTTCTTTGCAAATTCACTTTGAAGTTGTGTGTAAATATTGAAATTTTTGTAATAAGTATAATTTTTTTGAATAACTTCAGAAAAATCTAGTAAAAAAGATTTTTCAATGCTTAGACCATCTTTTAGAGAACCTATGTATTTTTGAAGAAATTGTTTTATAGAAAATGCTTCTACTAGTACAGGATATATTTCAAATTCTATGGCTTCAGTTATAGTTTTTTCAATAATATTGTTTGCTTGCTTATAGAGTTTTCGTTTTAATAAAGCTCTAGCTATAAATATATTTTTATAAAGTCTATATTTTTGTTCGTTTTTTATTTCTTCATCGCCTATAAAACTTTGAAGCTTTTTATATAATTCTGAGTGCATTCGGTTTAGCCTAGATGAACTAATTTTACTTCTTGCTTTTTGGTTTATTTTTTTAACGTCATCATTTTTACAATAAATATCAAACAATGATTCTATAAGATTTATTTCTTTATGGGAATAAGTTTTTGTAGCTATTTTAAATAATCTACGTTCAGATTTTGACATAGACATGACAAGTTCTAAAATATCAGTTTGAATCATTTTTTATAGTATTAATTATTTAATAATCAATGGTTTAAATTAGTTTTTATGCTTTTAAAAACGGAAAAATACTAAAATTGTTGTAAAAAATATAAAATTGTAAAAAGGATATTTGAACTATTATTAACTTAAACAAATAAAAATTATGAATTTAAAACAAAAGAAAAATTTATTAGCTACTTTAGTTGTAGTATTTATTATAGGTATTTGTTCATGCACTAAAGAACAAAAAGTATTAAAAGATGTAGCCGGAACTTGGACTATCGAATCCGTTTTAAGCGATGGTAAAATTGATGATCGAACATTTGAAGGTTCTTGGACTTTTGATAATTGTAAAATGAAAGAAAGTAATAAATTTAACTGTAACGGAATGTTTAATTATACTGTGACTTATATGGGAAATACTCAAAGTGCGACAAATACATTTAAATATAAAACAATAAAGAATGATAATAAAGATGTTCAATTAATTCTTGAAGATGCTACTTTTAATATTAGTTTTCCAGATGAGAAATTAGTTTTAGAAACTTTAGATTCAAATCCAACTCAAAAAATAACTTTTACTAAATAAATTAATCAATATGAAAATTTTAAGAATAATAAGGTTTATGTCGGTCTTAATTATAGCAAATTCACTTACATCTTGTACAGATACTTGTAATAAAAAATTGGGAGATACTTTTTACTCTGTTGAAAAAGGAAGTACTACAATTCTAAGTAGTCAAAATTTAAAACTAGATTTTAAAACAAGCACACTTTCAGATTTGCCAGAGCAATATTTCTCAGATATATTTTTATTTGATGATTCTGTTTTAGATAGTTTATATGCATCTAAAACAAATGTTGGGATAATTATTAAACAAGCAGATTTGCCAGCTATAAATGACACCAAAAATTTTAAGTACCAATTAAGTTTTGGCGATAGAAGAACATATATAGACTGTAAACACCCAGGAATGAGTGATACATATCAACTAGATTTAAATTTTGATTTGAAAAACAATAATTCAATATACGAAATGTCTAATTTTACTTGGGAAGAATTTCATAGTGCAGGAGCTTTGTAAAATTCACTTTGCACTTATAAAAAAAAGCCATTCTTAGGAAAGAATGGCTTAAAAAAATGAAAATCGAAAAAAAATTAGTGAACTAAAACACGTTTCACTATGTGATTTGTTTTTACAAAGTAAATTCCAGTTTCCCAAGCAGAAACATCTATAGTTACTTCAGTATTTAAAGTGGTTTCATATACTTTTTGACCTAAAGCATTTACAATTTAAAGATTTAGCAGAAGATGAAGTGTTGTATAACTCTATCCAGTCGTCATATTGATCAGCTTCATCTTTAACTACTGTTTTATTTTTTGCCATAATTTCATTAATTACTACAGATTGATCTGCTGCTTGTGGCGAAGTTACTTTGTATATGAAAATGTTGTGTTCTGCACCTGGAGGCATAAAACTAGCAGTGTTTTGAGCATTATTTGCAACAGCTTCTATATAATATCTTACTGTAGTTCCACCAGCATAACCCGGAATAGCTTGTCCATAAACACCGTCTCCAGCGGCACCGTCATTGTGTGCTCCATCGTCAAACATCATTATTTTATTGAAGTTTCCTTCAATACCCGTTGCGTAGTATAAATATGCATTTGAAATTCCATTGCTATGATTTAAAGTTGCTTTAATATCTACTTGCTCCATTGCATCTGGGTTTGCCCAAAGTATAGCATTGGTTTCGAAAGAAGAATTTGTAATTGTAGGACTTTCTTGATTGAATTCATTGTTGTTATTTAGAAAATTATACCTGTCTGTAACAAAATCTTTTAATTCGGTAACGCCAGAAGTAAATTGATTATAAGTATATAATTTTTTAGGATCAGCTTGAACAGCTGCATCAATAAACTGAGCGTATTCATCTATTTTAGCGTTTGCGATAGAAGGTTCAAAAGTTTCATTTACCAAAGTTCTTAAATGTGCTAAATATCTTTGCCTTAAACCCGGAATAGCAAACAATTTGTTCATTAAAGGATAGTTTGCATTGGTTTCATTGTAAAAAGGTGACCAAGTTACTTTGTTTGGATCCATTACTGAGTTTCCGTCAAACTCTAAAGGAACCATTCTATTGGTTTCTATATCGAAATACAAAAGATAATCCATAGTTCCTTTGTATGCATAACCGTCATCATCTGTAAAAAGAATTTCAGAAGCTAAAAACCAAAGTGCTCTATCTACATCTAAAGTATTGGCGATAGAAGTTTCCCAATTTGCAGCAGTTGTGTTGTCTAAAACTTCACAAGTATTCATTAAATCTGCCCAAGGAGCAGCAACAGTAGAACTTTTTAAAGTATAATTGTCTTCATAGTCAGCCTGAGAAGCTAATTTGTTTAAAGCAGCAAGACCAGAACCCCATTGACCTCCGCCGCCTCCACCTGGGCCGCCGCCGCCAGGCCCACCTCCTCCAGGACCTCCGCCGCCTGGTCCACCACCAGTTCCAGAACCAAAGTCAGGACTTATTGCTCTCCACCTAGAACCTTCGTCATTGGTAAACCATTCTCTGATAAATTCTGCGTTCAATTGTTGAACATTTGGATAAAGTCCCCAATCTTGATTATTTAACGTGAGTTGTATGTAGTTTGCTTTTGCAGCAGGAATATGATTTCTGATAGCATTTAAGAAAAATACTTCTCTTATGAAAGATTCGTCTTGAAAGCAGTTGTTAAAATTAAAAGTTTCATAGCCTTTAATGTCAGCACCAGCGTTTACAAAATCCATAGTAACATTGAAAGATTTTTTGTCTCCATTTACTTGGCTGTAAGAAGTATTTCCTTTAAAACGAACACCAACATCGGTGTAAATTTCGCCTTTGTAGGTAAGTGTAGCAGGAATTTCTGTTCCAGAAGCTTTGTTTGTTGTTAAAAGATTCCAGTAGTTTGTTTGGTCAAAAGACAAGTCGATAGTTTCAAGTTTGTCTTCTTCATAAAAACCGTCAGAAGCCTTTCCGCCTGTGTAAAGTATATGTTCATCTTTTTCATAATCCATTTCAGAAGGAAAGCCTTGCGCAAAATTGTTTTGTGCAAAAAGTGCCAAAGAAGCACCTAGAAGTATTTTTAATTTCATTTTGTTATCATTTAGTTATTGTAGTTTAGACGACAATGGTTTTGGAATCCTTCGCAAGCTAATGAAAAATAAATGGAGATTGACAAAGGGAAATTTTAAATAAAAAAAACCAAGCAAATTTTGCTTGGTTTTTTTCAGAGGTCAGGACCGGATTCGAACCGGTGTAGATGGTGTTGCAGACCACTGCCTAGCCTCTCGGCCACCTGACCTTATTTTTATAAGGAATGCAAATGTAAGTATTTTTTTTGTTTAGAGTATTAAAACTTAAAAGAAAAAAAATTACCGATTCACTTTCTTCTTAATTTCCACAAAAGAATATTGTATGTCTCCTTTAAGCGGTGGATTTGGTTTTTGTATTTTAATATAAACTTTTTTAATCTTTTTATCTGTACTTGCTACTCTATTAATAATTCTGTACGCAACATTTTCAAGTAAATAAACAGAAACTGCCATTTCTTCTTTTACAATATTGCTAAGCAAACTATAATCATAAGTTTCTTCAAGCAAATCTTTTTCAAATTCAGTTTTTGTTTTGTACCACACGTGAATATTTACTATAAAATTGTTTCCGTTGGCTCTTTCCGCATCTAAAACACCGTGATAAGATAAACACTTTATATTTTCTAAACCTATTTTTAACATTTCTACTTATTTTTACAAATGTAAATTAAAAACAACAAATTATGAATTCATTTTTCGAAGAAATTTTTGAATACCAAAACGAAGTAAATCAAGATATTTTAGCACAACTTTTGGACTTGGAAAAAGAAATACCGAGCAAAGTATTGGATTTGCTTTCACACAGTATAAATGCTCAAAAACTTTGGAATTATAGAATTTTGGGCAAAAATGACAACATAGCATTTGTAACACATTCTTTAGAAAAGCTTATTGTTTTAGATTTGCAAAACTTCAATGAAGTATTACATATATTAATGACTAAAAAATTATCTGAAAGAATAGATTACAAAAGCACAAGTGGAAAAGCTTATCATAATACAATTCAAGAAATTTTGACACAAGTTTCACAACACTTTCAATATCATAGAGGGCAAATAATTAGCGAATTGTTGAAACATCACATCACTTTAAAACCTACAGATTATATTTATTTTAGAAGGAAGTCTAAGTAATTACCAATTATAAAATTATGAATTAGGAATTGTGTCTTGAAAATAATTCATCATTCATCATTCAAAATTCATCATTGAGCCTTATTTTTACAACTTCAAAAACAGCCAGCCGCCAAAAGCCAGCCGCAAAAGCCAAAAGCCAACCGCCAATAGCCAACCGCTAAAAGCCAGCCGCTAAAAGCCAGCCGCCAAAAGCCAGCCGCCAAAAGCCAAAAGCAAAAAAAAATGACACAAGACACATACCAACATCAAGATTATTACAATATAGATGACTTACTTACCGAAGAGCATAAAATTATTAGAGATTCTGTAAGAAGTTGGGTAAAAACAAAACTTAGTCCAGTAATAAACGATTATGCTCAAAAAGCAGAATTCCCAAAATGGGTAGTTAAAGAACTTGGAGAAATAGGAGCTTTTGGTCCAAATTTACCAACCAAATATGGTTGTGGTGGAATGGATGAAATTTCTTATGGCATCATAATGCAAGAATTGGAAAGATGCGATTCAGGAATTCGTTCTACAGCATCTGTTCAAGGTTCATTGGTAATGTTTCCTATCAATGAGTTTGGTAGCGAAGAGCAAAAAATGAAGTATTTACCAAAATTAGCAACAGGGGAATTATTTGGATGCTT
>CAKZQD010000158.1 GCA_937139485.1 uncultured Bacteroidota bacterium
ACCCTCTTATCTCCCTCAAGGGAGAAACATTCTTCGCAAAATTAGACTTACTGTATTTAAACGGATAGTCATTCTTTATTTTAAATATTCTATATTTTATTAGATAATTAAAATTATTCCACTCTAATCCTTGGATCTATTAGACTGTAAAAAATATCTACAAAAATATTTACCATTACAAAGACCATAGCAATAAATAGTATTGCACCCATCACCAATGGAAAATCAAAATTTAATAATGCAGAAACGGTAGTATGTCCAAGACCTTTAAAATCAAATATCCATTCTACAAAAAATGCTCCAGCAAGCAAAGATGCAAACCAACCTGTTATAGAAGTAATTACAGGATTTAAAGCATTTCTAAGCGTGTGTTTAAATATAACTTTGTATCTACTCAATCCTTTTGATTTTGCAGTTCTAACATAGTCTGCACTCAAAACATCTAGCATTGAGTTTCTTGTCAATTGTGTTATAATAGCTATTGGTCGTATTCCTAAAGCTATAGTTGGTAAAATCAAATTTTTCCAATTAATGAAATATTCTCCATAATCAGAAATATCTATTAATGAGCCTGTTACATTTAAACCTGTATAATTTGACAAATAATAACCAAAAAAAATGGCCAACAAAATAGCTGAAAAATATGAAGGAATAGAAATACCTATAACTGAAAAACCAACTGTTAATTTATCTAGTGGTTTATTGTAGTTTAGCGCTGCAATAATACCCAATAAAATACCAACAATACTTGCTAAAATCATAGCAGAAATTGCCAACAAAGCCGTTGGAAGTAATTTTCTAGTAATAATTTCACTTACCAATTTATTGCTTTGAAAGGAACGACCAAAATATGGTTTTTTAAGAACAAAAGATTTACTTCCAATCGAAAATATGCTTGTATAATCGTACTTAGAATCATCTAAATACAAAGGTTTTTCAACATCATTGTTTTCATTTAAAGAAAGTGGTGAAATATCTGAAATATAAAACCACAATCTTTGTGGCGCACTATAATCTAAACGCAATTCTTTACGTACTGCAGCCAAAGTTTCATCATCGGCATTTGCTCCAAGCGTTAATCTTCCACTATCTACAGGAATAATATTGAGCAAGAAAAAAATGATTACCACAACACCAAGCAATACAAAAATACCAGAAAATAGGCGTTGTAAAATGAATTTGAGCATATAATTTAAAATTTTGTACTAAAAGAACCTAGTGTTTTCAATGTTTTCATTTCGCCCCAAGTTTCTTTTTTAAAATTTTTGTGATATTTATCAATAGATTTTGTTGAATGCTTTACAACATTTTTACATTTTTCAATATCATCTATTACCATTACACCTATTAAATATGCTTCATCTTCAGAAATTACATCTAAAAAAGATGATTCAAATAATACAGTTTCATTGACCAAAGTTTCAATTACTTCTTCTCTCCTTTCATTCAAAGTTTTAGACCATTCTTCTACTTTATCTAAGCTATTTGGCTTTAGCTTTATTTTTACACAAGTAGTTCTCACTATTTTATCAAAGCTTTAATTTCATCAACACTTGGAATATGTCTGTGATGCCATTTTGCTTGAACTTTACCGTTTTTCAACAACACAATTCCAGGATTTGCTCTCACTACCGTTTTTATAAAAATATCATCTGCTTCATAAAAATCTAAAGAAAGATTATTTTCTTTTTTAAACACATCTGTTTCGGCATAAACTGAGGCAGAAAATGCAAAAATTCTATGATTATTTGCTTTTGTAAAAGTTTCTAATGCTTTAATATTTTTCCAAGCATCTATGTCTGTTTCACTAATAGTTTTTGTTAAAATCCAAATAGAATATCCTTCATAGCTCAAAATATCGTCAGTATTATCATCGCCATTTCTATCAAAAGCACCAAAATTGTTAATTTTTGCTTCAACACCTTTTTTCAAAACAATATTGTCTTGTTCGCCAGTAAATTTCCAAGCAGGATCAGCATTATATTTGCCATATTCTCCCATTTCTACACGCTTAGTTTCTCCTGTACTTTCGTTTTTAAACTTAAAACCATAATCCAATTTATCTGGAATTTCAACTTCAACTTTATCAATATCTATATAACCGAAACCTAAATAAAGGTTTTGTTTACGGTCTTCTATTCGTGGCGGAATGTATCTGTTTCGATTGAAAATATTTGGACAAAATAGATAATCGTTGCTTACAGCATTTGCATAATTTGGGATTGACAAGATTACGTTTTCAGTAAAAATTATTTTTTCACGGTCATTATTGAACTCAATATTATTCATTGAAAACCCGTTTATATAACGCCATCTATTTTTGTAGTTGCCACAATCTCAATGATGTCGTCCAATTGTTGGTCGATGGTTTTGTTTTCTTGGGCGAATAGGGGAATAGAGAGTAGTAGGAAAGCGAGGAGGAAGAGGAATTTGTTCATTGTTAATTGTTTGTAAGGCTTCAATATTCGAGGTTTCGAGGTGACATCTTTGCAGCGAAGCGAAAAAGGTGTAATCTCGAAGCCGACTTGAATGTAAGAAGGAAAATCTTCAAAATCTACTACTACGATTTCTCATGAGTTCAAAAACAGTTATATTGTTCCTGCAAACGAACCCAGTTTTGAACCGCACCAAAGTAGTTACCAAAGTGCATATTGCATGTGGGTTGAATACAAGATAAAACATTTTTCATTGTATGGAAATTAATGCTGACTACTATTTACTGGTTTTTATTTATGAAATCTGAAAAAACAAACCAGTAACCAGTAAACAACTATATGACTGCAATAACAGAAATCTCAACATTTACACCTTTTGGCAACGAAGCAACCGCAACGGCTTCTCGTGCAGGAGCAAACTCATCATCAAAGTATTCTGAATAAACATCGTTGATGTCGTTATAATAATTCATATCTGTCATGAAAATAGATACTTTAACAACATTTTTGAAAGAAGCATCGGCTTTAAGCAAAACCGCCATAATGTTAGTCATTACTTGACGAGTTTCTTTCTTAATATCATCCATAA
>CAKZQD010000159.1 GCA_937139485.1 uncultured Bacteroidota bacterium
CCCACTCCCGCCACTAATACTAAAAGAAATAGTACCATCTGCATCTGTCTGCAACTGCGGAAAAAAGAATGCTGTTTCCTGCAAGTTGGTTCGGACTTTTACTTTTGAAAAATCAGTAACCTTGAAACCTAAAGGTCCTGCATTTTCAGCTTTTAAAACTGGTAAATCTCCGTCTACATCATATTTAACATAGTCTGTGTATTCAAATCCTGCTAGCTTTGTTACAAAACATATTGTTCCAATTTGTGTCCATATCCAATTATTTGGAATTTCCCATTTTTTTTCATTATGGCCTGCATTTGGGAGCTCTGGTATTGTTAAGGGCCTTGGTTTTTTTGGTTTTTTACTTTCTTTATCTGTGTCTTCCCAAACTTTTACCGCTTCTGTCCATTCTGCTAACTGCTCGTCATAATACTTTTGACGTTCTTCTTTTATTTGTTCCAATAATTCGTCAGCAGTAGGTAAATCATTTTGTTTTTCTCTCCATTCTTTAGTCAATTCCCCCTCAAAAGCCTTTTTTAAAACTGCTTGTCTATAAATAACTAATTGCTCTTGTGCTTTTTTAAGGTCGGCAATACCGCTATCTAAACTGCTAAATAAGGCTTCTATTTTTTTGACTATTGCTTTTTGGATAGGTAGTGGAGCTAAAGGGAAATTTTCTTTTTCAATATACTGATAATGCCTAGCGTAGCCCTTATCCTTTATCTTAAATACTAAAACTTCTGTTATATAAGATAAATATTTGGGTAATATGTGTTTTTTTGGTTGCAAAACTTTTGTACCATCTGCACCAGGTGCAAAAGGAAAATTTATAAGCTTCACATTTTTTGTGTGGTCGCCAAAGACAATGACTGGTAATATACAGTCAAGCACTTTGTCTTTATCATTGGTAAAACCTCCAATAATTTCTTGACCTTGGTCAATCACAGGGATTTCTCCAAATTTCAAATATTCTTTCTGTTTTAACTTTTGTTTTGTAGTAGATATTTTAAAAACAGCATCTTTATAAGAACATTGAACTACATCTTCATTCATAGAATCCATTGTTATAAAAGGTTTGTTAGTTGGTTCATTTTATCGATGTGCCATTCTAAGAAATCTTCTTTATCATCTTCAGTTAAATCATTCCAAGTAGTTTTTTTCATATCAAAATGTAAAGGTCTTGCTATTACATATATAAATCCTTGTTTAGATGGTATAGCTTTGAACTCGCCATCATATATGTCTCCAATATGTTCTTCCGCATCTGTTATTGGTTCATCTGCTAGTTTATATTTGTCAAAATGGATGTTTACAGCTTGGTTAGGTTTTCTTAGTTGGTCACAATTAAAACTTGGGTGCATATTTACCTTGTACCCATTTATTCTCCCGCAATCAAAAGTTAAATAACTTTTATTATTTGGTGTATGGTTAGAATTTGCACTTGTTGTATTTCTTTCAAGCAATGCTTGCCAGTATTCTATTGGGTATGCCATATTTTTAGTTTAGTATTTTAACACTTATTATTCGATCTATTTTAAAAGTTCTTTCTTCTTGTCTTTTGCTACAAAAACCTTTTATATGTTGGTTGTGATAGCCTTGGTCTTCAAACTTATTGTTAATATAAATATTGCTTAGGGTTCTGGTACTAAATTCGCCATCCCAATTTTTATATTGTATTTCAATATGCTTATTTGCTGCTATAGCTTCTTGAATAAGTTCCTTTATTCCTTTCTTTGGTTTGTTCCATTGGTCTAGTATGCCCATATTAAATACTATTTATTTCATTTTCATAAGAAGCTAATTTAGCTAGTAGCGTTTTTTCATTGTTTCTATTTACATCTGTAGCACAGAATGTTTTGTTTCCTACTATATATAAAGCACTTTTGGCTCTACTAACAGCTACATTAAGTAAATAACTAGAACCCATATTTAAAAAGTATAACAAGCCATCTCTACAATCTTTAGTTACAGTTAAACTAAAAATAATTATATCTTTTTCATCACCTTGAAACTTATGCACAGTATCGCACATTATTTTGTGCCCTGCAGGTAAAGCGCTCATAGCTCTTAAAAGTGCTTGCTTTTGATGTTTGAATGGTGTGGTAATGCCAATACTAGCATTAGGAAATTCTGCTCTAAGTTTTTTAGCTAATAAAATACATTGCTCTACTTCTTTTTTGTTTACATTCCTATTTTCTTCTATTTCACCTTTTACATCTACCCAGTTTATTCCTGGATTACCTAATGTATAGCTTTCTTTTTTAGTTTTTATTTCTAAAGATTGACCAGCCAATGGTAAATAGTAGTATCTATTGCTAAAGCCTATAATGTCTGGGTGGCATCTAAAGTGTTCATTTAAAAAACCTGTTTTTAAATAAGCTAGGTTACTTACTTTTTTAGCTTTTTCAAACAGCGAGTCATTTAAATAGTTGTATTCGTTTATTGGTAAATTTAATTTATCTAAAACAAATTTTTGTTCGTGTGCTTGCACTGAACTTATATGAGGTAATTGTAAAGAATCTCCTATTACAACTACTTTTTTAGCTCTATATATTAAAGGCAGTGCAGAAGCAATATCACTCTGTGATGCTTCATCTATAACTAGTAAATCAAATATTTCAGGTTCTTGAAGAAATGCTTTTTTTATGGTTAAACTTGTTATTGATACGGTGTTAAATATATCTGTAAATTGCTTTGAAATACGACTGAATTGTGCTTTTTCTTCATCTGTCCAAGGAATACCATTAATGATATAATCTTTGTAAGCACTTAATACATTAGCATCTGCATTTCTAAGTTTTTCGTTTATGCTTAGTTTTAATGCTTTAATTCCTCTAGCTTCATCACCATCTTTTATTTCTTCTAGTCTTAGATTAAACTCATTTTCTTTACTCATCAAGTATTTTAGCTTTTCAGTAATTTCGTTAAGTTCTTTGGTATTTGAATCTATGTTTTTAGTAAAACTAGTATCTGTATTGAAAATATTTGTTTGTGTTTCTTTTTCTTGTCTCAGAAAAGCTATGTGTTTTGCTAAGCTATCTAATAAGGGTTCTGAATTTGAAATTATAGGTGTTTTAGAATCTATAAAAGTTTGTAATTCTTGTGCTAACTTTTTATTAATAGATTTA
>CAKZQD010000160.1 GCA_937139485.1 uncultured Bacteroidota bacterium
CTAGCCGTATCAAAAGTAGAGTCAGAAACTAAAAATGCCGTATAAATAGTATGCGAAGAATCACAAGTATTCACATTAGAATATAAAGTAGTAGCAAACCCAGTATCCACATAATTACAAGAACTAGCCGTAGAAAATGTTGAGTCTAAAGGTGGTGGTGGATTTATTTCTAATGAATCAAAAAAGACACAATTGTTACTATCGGTAAACTCTAAAAAGTATTTTCCGTAGTTTAAATTGAAGAGTGTATCATTTGTTTGGCTAGTATGATTCTGTATAACATTATTACTCGAATCTCTCCAAATATACGTGAAGGGACCTTTTCCGTTTGGTATAGAATATAGAAATGCATCTAAATTGTTTGGGCAAGTTAAAGTGTCTCCATATAGAAGTTCTGGTGCTTCACATACTATACCTATTGCAAAAAAGTTGTAATCAGGATCGCTTTCACAAGCTATACTAGACCAAGAACCCGCCTCTCCATCTCCTAAACTGTTGAGTGTGATGTTTAAATCAGAACTATATTGTCCTGAAGGAATAGTTGCTACCATTATCTGCCAGCAAAATTCAAAATTGACTGTCCCCACACAATAATCCCCAAAATTATTGCCAGGGTTTCCATCTAATGGTCCTCCAGAATTTGAATCGTAATAAAAACCATTTCCATAGGAGTTTCCTGTAGATGAACTTGTTACAGAATTATACCAAGCCCAGTTGCCATCACCATCGCAAGAAGGTGGTGGTGTAGTCGTGAGTGAACTCATATCCCATCCGCTTCCAAAATCCATTTGCAGCCCAATCAACCAATTTGCAGAAGTAGAATTCCATTCAGTAATGGTATAACAAAAATCTACAACTTGTCCTTGAGAATAAGCACCATTTACAGGCAAAGGAGTAGCAGTAATATTCGATTGTTGACTACATAGGTCGCAGTCGTTATAGCTAGATATTGTTAAAGTAAAAGACCCAGTATCAATTTCATTGCCTCCACTTATTTGTAGATAATAAGTTTGACCAACAGTCAAATTATTTAATGTAGAACTTAAAAAACCACCACTTCCTGTTTGACAAGCTACACCAAATAAATTGTCACAGGCAGAGCCTTGATATACTCCTAGATTTGGATCTAATAAACCATTGATACTGACATCCATGATTTGTGATGTAGCATTAAAAGTGTACCAAACATCGGCAGCTGGCGATGCCATGTCTGCACCAGAAGCGCAGCTTAAAAGTGAGATGTAAGGACTTTCTGCTGTCGCTCCAGTATTACTCAAGCAAAAGGTATTAAATACTGGGGTTTCGTTTGGACAAGGTGATGGAGTGTTTAAAGGACCAAGCGGGCAAGCATTTTCACAGTCGTCTGGAAACGTAGCACAAATAGGTGTGGTGCCTGTGCAAGTGCCTTGAGGAATACAAGTAATAGACGCTACCCAACCTTGGTTTGTCATAGAACCATCTGAAGTAAATTGAAAAGTTAAACATCCATTTGGGGCCAAAGACGTTATTAAACCTGGAGATGTAGAACCGGTATAAGAACCTAAAAGTGCTGCAGCTGTTGAGTTTCCATTGTAAATGTTTAATACATCATATCCCGATTCAGTGTTAAAAGCAGAAAAATTGAACTGTAAAACGTCTCCTGGTGTAGTAGGGCAATAAATATAAATATCAGAAGCGTTATTAGAATAATTTCCTCCAGATCCACCTTCGTCAGTAAAAGTACCTGAGCAAATATATGTCGGTGTTGGAGGTGGAGAAGTTTGAGCCCATTCTAAATCAATACAGTTTGTAGTAGTAGCACAATTATATTCACTTACCAATATATTTACTACACCAGTATATGTAGCTGTCCAAGTTATTGTAGAAAGTAAACCACAATCATCGTCATTGTATGCTAAATTTGTAGTAGTTGTAGCATTCCACAATGAAAGTTGTGTGTCGTATGACCCAGCAGAGCAAGTTGTCCATGTGTAAGTGGCACCCGTCACTACATTGCATTCAGCATAGTCGCCGCCAAACATACATGTATTTATACTTACTAAGCTAGGAGAAGTAGTCGTTTGTGTAGTTGTTGGCCATTGATTATTAAAATTAGAACATTGAGCTAGCGTGTCTAATCTATAAAACATAAAGAAAAAAATGAGGAGAAAGAGTAAGTGTTTTTTCATAGTTTTAAGATTTACATTTCTAAAATCAAATTAAATATAAACTTTTTTAACTCATTTTAACCTTTTAGTTTAATTTTTTTTAAAAAAAAGGCTAGGCTTTTGTTTTATAAAAATAGCTCTGGAATAAATTCTCTTTTTTTTTTAATTAATTTTTATAATGGCTTACTTTGATTTTAAAATTGTTTAAAAAATGTAAATAATTAGATTTGAAATAAGATTTTTTTCAGAGTGAATTTCTTAATTTTGGACTATGCAATTTTCACACTTACACAACCACACACAATTTTCACTTTTAGACGGTGCCTGCGGTATTAATGATATGCTTACCAAAGCAAAAAACGATAACCAAGCAGCAGTTGCCATTACAGACCATGGAAATATGTTTGGTGTGTTTAAGTTTGTAAACGAAGCAAGAAAAGTTGGTATTACACCAATTATTGGTTGCGAATTTTATGTTGTAGAAGATCGTTTTCAGAAAAAATTTACTAAAGAACATAGAGATAAACGTTATCACCAATTGCTTTTAGCCAAAAACGAAATTGGCTATAAAAACATTTCAAAACTTTGCTCACTTGGTTATATAGACGGTTTATATAGCAAGTGGCCAAGAATTGATTTAGAATTATTGAAGCAATATAAAGAAGGTTTAATTGCTACCACATGTTGTATTGGAGCTATTATTCCACAAACTATAATAAAAAAAGGAGTAGAAGCTGGTGAAAAGGTTTTTAAAGAATATCACGATATTTTTGGTGATGATTTTTATGTTGAATTACAAAGACATGGCATTGAAAACTTAGATGGTTCGGGTTTGAGTCAAGAAGATGTAAACCAAGTTTTAATAGGTTTTTCTGAAAAATATAAAGTGCCATTAATTGCAACCAATGATTCACATTATGTAAATGAAGAAGATTCTAATGCGCACGATATTTTGCTATGTGTAAATACAGGCGAATTGCAAACAACTCCAATTGGTAAAAATGAAAATTATGGCGCAAAAGGAACACGATTTGGTTTTCCAAATTCTGAATTTTACTTTAAAACTACTGCTCAAATGGAAGCACTTTTTAAAGATGTTCCACAGGCTTTAGACAACACGAATATAATTGTAGATCAAATTGAAACTCCAGAGCTAAAAAGAGATGTTCTTTTACCTGCTTTTGAAATGCCTCCAGAATTTAAAACACAGGATGATTACCTACGACACCTAACTTATGTAGGTGCAAAAAAACGCTACGGAGAAATTACTGCAGAAATAGAAGAAAGACTAGATTTTGAATTGTCTGTAATAAAAGAATCTGGTTATCCTGGTTATTTTCTAATAGTTCAAGATTTTACAACAGTAGCCAGAGATATGAAAGTGTCAGTAGGTCCTGGGAGAGGCTCGGCGGCTGGTTCGGCAGTAGCATATTGTATAGGTATTACCAATGTAGATCCTATAAAATACCAATTACTATTTGAGCGTTTCTTAAATCCCGAAAGAGTTTCGCTACCCGATATTGATATAGATTTTGATGATGAAGGAAGAGGAAAAGTAATAGATTATGTAGTAGATAAATATGGAAAAAATCAAGTAGCACAAATTATTACTTATGGTTCTATGGCTGCAAAATCTGCTATGAAAGATGTAGGAAGAGTTATGGATATTCCTTTGGCAGATGTAAATTTTACAACAAAATCATTCCCAGACCATTTAAGTGCTTCGCTAAATAAAGTTTTGGCAGAAGGTGGTGTGCAAGAAAAATTAAAAGGAAAATTAAATGCAGACCAACTAAAAGCAGCAGAAGACTTTAGAAAAATAGCATTTGCCAAAACAGATATTGGTAAAATGATAATGGATGCCAAAAAATTGGAAGGATCTATCAGGAATACTGGTGTTCACGCTTGTGGAGTTATTATTACACCAACAGATATTACAGATTTGCTGCCCGTAACGGTTGCCAAAGATTCTGATTTATTGCTAACACAATTTGATAATAGCGTAGTTGAAGATGCTGGTTTACTAAAGATGGATTTCTTGGGTTTAAAAACTTTAACTATAATAAAAGATGCCATTGCAATTATTAAAGAAAGGCACGGTGTAGAAATTATAGCAGATGAAATTCCTTTAGACGATGAAGTAACTTATAAAATGCTTCAAAAAGGACTTACAACTGGAGTTTTTCAGTTTGAAAGTGCTGGAATGAAAAAACATTTGATAAACTTGGTTCCAGATAAGTTTGAAGATTTAATTGCTATGAATGCACTTTATCGTCCTGGACCTATGGAGTATATTCCTTCATTTATTGCTAGAAAACACGGTAAAGAAGAAGTAAAATATGACTTAGACGCAATGAAAGAATTTCTTGAAGAAACACAAGGAATTACCGTTTACCAAGAGCAAGTAATGCTACTTTCTCAAAAGCTAGCAGGGTTTTCGAAAGGGCAGGCAGATACGCTGAGAAAAGCAATGGGTAAAAAAATAATTGCCATGATGGATAAAATGTATCCATTATTTATAGAAGGAGGAAAGGAGAGAGGTCATGATGAAAAAATATTGGCAAAAGTTTGGAAAGATTGGGAAGCATTTGCATCGTATGCATTTAATAAATCTCACTCTACTTGCTATGCTTTTGTAGCTTTTCAAACGGCATATTTAAAAGCAAATTACCCAGCAGAATATATGGCATCTGTACTTGGGCACAACAGTAAAGATATTAAAAAAGTAAGTTTCTTTATGGAAGAATGCCGAAAATTGAAAATACCAGTTTTGGGTCCAGATATTAATGAAAGTAACTTTAAATTTACGGTAAACAAAGACGGAGCAATTCGCTTTGCAATGTCTGCCGTAAAAGGAATGGGTGGCAATGCCGTAGAAGATATTATTGAAGAAAGGCAGAAAAATGGCTCGTTTACATCTATATTTAATCTAACAGAAAGAGTAAATTTAAGAACTGTAAATAAGCGATCACTTGAAGCTATGGTTATTTCTGGTGGCTTTGATTGTTGGGAAGAATATCATAGAGCACAGTATTTTAATGTAGACCCAAAAGACAATTTAACACTACTCGAAAAATCTGTAAAATATGGCAATAAAATAAAAGCCAATGCAGATTCTGCGCAAGCATCTTTGTTTGGTGGCACGGCAGACGAAGCTGTACCTATTCCAAAAGTTTCTAAATGTGATGAATGGAACGAAATTGAAAAACTAAACAAAGAAAAAGAACTTATTGGAATATATTTATCTGGTCATCCGTTAGATACTTATAATTTAGAAATGAAATCTTTCTGCAATTGTAATGTGACAGATATTTCTGATGAAGGCGGAAGAAAAGCATATAAATTTGGTGGAATTATAACTGCGACCAATTCAAGATTTACGAAGAAAGGAACAAAATTTTGTATTTTCACTATTGAAGATTTTAATGGAAGTTTAGAAATATTTTTGTTTGGAAAAGATTATTTAGAGTTTGGTCACATGGTAAGTTCTGTAGGTTCTATGGTTTTTATAGAAGGGCAATATCAAGCAAAAAGATATAACGAAAACGAATTTGAGTTTAAAGTAACCAATATAATGCTGCTAGAAGATGTACTCAAAGAAAAAGCATCTGCATTGCAACTAAAAATGAAATTGGAAGACATTTCTGAACCTATGATAAAAATGCTAAAAGATACTTTAGAAAAAAACCAAGGAGAACTTGGAGCAAACTTATCTGTAATAGATGTAGAAGAAAAAATAAAACTAAATTTTTGGGCAAAACAATACAGAACAAATTTATCTTTTGAAATGCGTGATGAATTGGATTTGATACCAGGATTGAAATATAAGTTGGTGTAGAATTATCTCACGCAAAGCCCTAAATATTTTTTAAGTTTAAAGTAATTTTGATTAATGGTTTAACTGGTTAAATTATTTTTAATCTGGCGTGAGCAAAAAGCTTCGGCACGTTCTCCTCTTGAGAGGAGTTAGAGGTGTGTTGTTCTAATTAATAAATACCGTAATTTTTTAACCACAAAACCACAATGAAACACGAAGTTTTAAAGGTTTGCAATGTTCTCCTATTGAGAGAATAGTTGAGCTATTCGTTAAAAGTATACCTAAAAGGAATATATTCATAGCCGCCAAATGGGGAATCTGTTCTCATTAAACCTTCAATTTTATTTTCATAATTTTTTTTCAGTTTTGACAATGGAAAATAGTCTTCTCCATTATAATAGTCCACTTTAAACTCTTCCAAAATTTCAAGTTTTAAATCACTTTCATTTTGCCAATATTGAGGTTTAGTATTAAATTCACTTAATTTTTCTTTAGTATAAAAAGAGGAATCAAGTTTACCAAAAAATATTTTATTGAATCGAATTTTCTTGTATCCTGCTGTCAAAAAAATTTGACCATTTTCTAAAAATGATCTTTTACAATCAATTTTAGTTAAATTAAATGATGCAGAAACGTTAAAGTTTTTTGAAATACCGCAATTTAAAAATGTATGTTTTACTAGTAAATATTTGTTGCAAATAATGAAATTAGAAAGGATATTTATTTTAAAATGATTTAACTTTATCGTATCAGTCAATGAAGGTATTTCAGTATTGAAGTTTAACTTCTTGTGTTCATTAACTTCGGGAAAAAGTAAAGATTTATAATAAAGGTATGAATTTAAATTTGTATCGGTTATTTCTTTATCTAAAAGTTTATATGATGATAAAAAGTACTCAAATAATTCAATTGAATCAATTCTTAATTCCTCATCATATTTCTTTTGTAAAAGTTCAGTTAAAATCAATTCCTTCTTCTCCTCCAACTCCAAAATATATTCATTTTGAGTTTTCAACAACAATTTCCTTTCTTCATTTTCACAAGAAGCAAAGAACAAAAGCAAGCAAAAAAAGTAGAGATATTTCATAAAAACAAAACGATTAATTAAGAAAAAATATTGTGAAAAAGCTTTTCGCTTCTACTTAAAATATCAAATATGACTCAATATAATAGCAGCACTAATAGAGGCATTTAAAGATTCGGCATTTCCTTTTCTTGGAATTGTAATTTTATTGCCAATAGTATTTCTAAGTGAATCTGAAACGCCATTGGCTTCATTTCCTATAATAAGCATGTTTTTTTCTGCCCAAGCATACTTTTTTAATTCAATACCATTCATATCTGCCAAAACAGCTTTGTGATTTGGAAAATTCTTCAATAAATCTTCAGTAGCAATATAATTTACCAAAACTCTAGCAGCAGAACCCATACTTGCCTGAATTACTTTAGTATTGTAAACATCTGCACAGGTTTCTGAACAAAAAACTTGCTTTAAACCAAACCATTCTGCACTTCTTATTATAGTTCCAAGGTTTCCTGGGTCTCGAATATCTTCTAAAAATAAGATGAAATTTTCGTCAATTTTTTTTGTGCTTTTAGGAATTTTAAAAGTCGCCAGAACAGGTTGAGGATTTTTAAAAGTACTTATCTGTTGTAGTTGTTTGCTGTTTACACTATATAATTCAAAGCCATCAATTTTGTTTATATAATCTGTCAACCATTGTTCATCTGCAAAAATACCGACATTTTCAAATTCAGAATTTAAAAATTCGAGCACGGTTTTTGTTCCTTCTACAATAAACTCATTAAAATTTTGTCTGTTTTTTTTACGGTGTAAATTTTTAATGTGTTTACTTTGTGTATTGCTAATTTTTTTGAACATAATTTGGCTTATAAAAACTAAATATTTACATATAATTAAAACCTTCCAGTGGGCTTTATTGCTACTATTAATAGGACTATTGCCTTCGTGTAATATTACATCTTCTTTACAAAGTAATGAAAATTTATTGGTAAAAAATAAAATAGTTTTTAAAGAAAAAATTAAAAACGCATCAAAATTTAAGGAAGAGCTACAACTTTTAACTTTTCAAAAGCCAAATAATAAGCTTTTTTATATTTTTCCACTGCGCTTAAGTATTTATAATACAGCCAATGATAATAAGCGAGAAACAAAATTTAAATGGTGGCTAAAAAATAAATTAGGTGAGCCACCTGTAGTTTTTAAAGATCCTCTAGTTTTGGCTTCTGCAAAGAGCATGAAAAATTACCTTTTTAATTTAGGTTTTTTACATAATGAAGTAATTCCAACACTTGTTATAAAAAAGCAAAAAGTAAAAGTAGTTTATACCGTTTTGCCAAATATTCAATACAAAATAGACAAAATAATATTGCCAGAAGGAAAAGACGATATTAGTAAAATAATTGGAAGTATAAAAAAGGAAAGTCTATTAAAAACAAAAGACGCTTTTAATATAAACACACTAGATGAAGAGCGTTTGCGAGTTGCAAATGAATTGAGAAACAGAGGTTATTATTTTTTCAATAAAGAATACATTTCTTTTGACATAGATTCGTTAGATAAAAAGAAAAAACTAGATTTAATACTAAATGTTAAAGCTCCAAAAGATTTAAAAGGGCAAAGTAAATTTAAGATAAACGATGTATACATTTATACAGATTATTCGCTTACAAAAAATGTAGAAATACTCGAATTGGATACTTTTATGTACGATGGTTACTATTTTATTACAAAGAAAAATCCATTTAAACCCAAGGCACTTTTATTTGGTGTTTTTTTTAAAAAAGGAGATTATTATAGCCTAAGAAATGAGTTGAAAACACAGAAAAAAATTGTAAGTTTTGGTGCTTTCAAATTTGTGAATATTGAATATAAATTGGCAAAAGATAGTATTAGTTTAGATGCGTTTTTATTTTTAACACCATCAAAAAAACAAGCACTTTCTGCCGATATAGAATTGAGTCATAGTTTTGAAGGACTTTCTGGCTCTGTAGTTTCTGCTACATATAAAAATAAAAATTTTACCAAGAGATCTGATTTACTACAGTTAAAAATTTCTGCAGGTGTAGAACTTAATTTATTTAACAGAAATGCAACATCACTATTAAACACAGCAGATGTTACGGCAGAACTAAGCTATTATGTAAATAGATTTATAGTGCCTTTTCCGTTGAAAAAAGTTTCAAAAAATAGCAATGTAAAAACTAAGTTTTCTTTAATTTATAATTTTGAAGAGCGTATTCAAAGATTTTCTAAGCACGCCACAACTTTTACTGCAGGTTATGAATGGAACGAAACGCAAACAAAAAAACATTTTTATAATCCAATAAGTGCTACATTATTACTAATACCTAAAAAGGATTCTATTTTTCAGGCGCAGCTAGATACCTTGCCATCACTTCAAAGAAGTTTTGAAGAAAATATTATTTTGGGTTCAACATATACTTTTTTGTACACCGATAAAAAAGGCGAAGAAGATGTTTCCTATTTTAAATTTCAAGGCGATATTTACTTAGCAGGAAATTTTATTCACGCATTTGCAGGAATGATAAATGCAAACAACACCAAAAAAGTTCCTTATAAAATATTTGGTAAAGAATATGCAATGTTTGCCCGTTTTGAAGGTAATATAGTACATTATTATAAAATAGGTATTCATAGCGAATTTGTTTCAAGATTTAATGGCGGTATCGCTATTCCTTACGGAAACTCGCAAGTAGTGCCTTATTTTCAACAATTTTTTGTAGGCGGAGCCAATAGTGTTAGAGCTTTTAGACTCAGAGCATTAGGGCCAGGAACATATTCCAATGAAAAGTCTTTTAGCAACAATAATTTCTTTTTCGATCAGTCTGGTGATATAAAATTAGAAGCAAATTTAGAATACAGATTTGACTTGTATAAATGGTTTAAGTTTGCATTTTTTCTTGATGCCGGAAATGTTTGGACACTTAAAGATGACCCTGATAGATCTGGCGGAGCATTTAGAAGCGATTTTTATAAAGCAATTGCCGTAGGTTTTGGCTCTGGACTTCGTTTAGATTTTACTTATTTTGTAATTAGAGCAGATTTGGCTATGCCTATTGTAGACCCAAGATTTGCTCCAAAAGAAAGATTTAGATTAACAAAAAAAGCAATAGGAATATCACAATGGAGTAAAAATAATCTAGTATTTAATTTAGCTATCGGGTATCCGTTTTAGTAATTCACATGTATTAATAACTATTTTGAAAAACTTTTATTGAAGCTTTACTTTTGTGGCAAAATAAAATATTATGTTAGCAAAAGCCATTTCTTCTACAGACTATAATTTTCCAAATCAAAAGGCTGTTTATCACGGAAAAGTGAGAGACGTTTATTTTTTTGAAAACAAACTTGCAGTTATCGCTACAGATAGAATTTCTGCTTTCGATCATATTTTGCCAGAAGCTATTCCTTATAAAGGTCAAGTTTTAAACAAAATAGCAGCATATTTTTTAGAAGCTACAAAAGAAATTGTACCAAACTGGGTAGAAAATGTTCCACATGCAAACGTAACTGTAGGCAAAAGTTGCGAGCCTATTCGCCTAGAAATGGTAATAAGAGGCTACCTAACAGGACACGCTTGGAGAACCTATAAAGCTGGTGGAAGAGAACTTTGTGGAATTACACTTCCAGAAGGAATGAAAGAAAACCAAAAGTTTGAAACACCAATTATAACACCAGCAGCCAAAGCAGAAGAAGGGCACGATATAGATATTTCTAAAGAAGATATTTTGAAACAAGGAATTGTAAGTGAAGAAA
The DNA here is from genome assembly GCA_937139485.1 of uncultured Bacteroidota bacterium. Taxonomy (GTDB): domain Bacteria; phylum Bacteroidota; class Bacteroidia; order Chitinophagales; family UBA8649; genus CAKZQD01. The sequence goes on from CAKZQD010000160.1 coordinate 10,766, forward strand.
TTTGGAATACGCTAGAAAACTATACAAAAAAACTTTTTACCAAAGGAACAGAAATGGCAGCCGAAAAAGGACTCATTTTAGTAGACACAAAATACGAATTTGGAATGTTTAACGGCAAAGTTATTTTGATAGATGAAATTCATACACCAGATTCCTCTAGATACTTTTATGCAGACACTTTTCAAGAAAATTTTGAAGCAGGAAAAACACCAAAGCATTTGTCTAAAGAATTCGTAAGAGAATGGCTAATGGAAAACGGATTTCAAGGCTTGGAAGGTCAAAAAATGCCAGAAATGAATGAAGATGTTGTAAATATGATAACAGACAGATATATAGAACTTTATGAAAAAGTAACAGGTAAAACTTTTGAAAAACAAGCTATAGAAGATATTGAAGAAAAAGTAATTGCTGTTTTATAAATTTATAGTTATTGGTTTATTAACTAGCAAATACCTTTCGTTTAAAACACTTGCATTTATAAAAGTTGTTTCGGGCTTTACTACTATTCCATAAGCTTCATGTATATGACCAAAAATATGATATTTAGGTTTTTTTGCTTTAATGATGTTTAATAAATCTTCACAACCTACAGAAATACCATCTCTTATGGTTCTGTCTAATATTCCCAAAGGTGGTCCGTGTGTAATTAATATGTCAATATTGTTGGGAATTAAATTCCAATGCAGAAGTATTTCTTCGCCTCTTTGTCTATTAAATGCCCAATTAAAAAATTCTGGTTGTATAGGCGAACCCCAAATATTTAATCCTTCAATATTTATAGAAGAATCATTTAAGTAAATAACATTTTCAGGAATTATTTCCTTGATAGAGCGCTTTGTTTTATTCTCAAAGTAAAAATCGTGATTTCCTGCAATGAAAATTTTGTATTTAAAGTCTAAAGAAGAAAACCAATTGAGAAACGTTTTAATTTCAAATTCACTTCCTCTTGAAGAAACATCACCAGCGTGAATAATCATATCTCCTTTTGGCAATATTAAATCTTTATGTTTACCATGAGTGTCAGAAATGCAAATTAATTTCATAGTGTATTTTATAAAAAGCTTTTAACCTATCTCAAAAACAGTTCCTTCAACACCTAGTTCAGTATTTTCAAAAACAGTTTTTGCTTCTGCAAGCATAGGTTCTAAGTTTCTATATCGAGCAGAAAAATGACCAATTGCTAGTTTTTTTACATTTGCCAGTTTGGCAATTTTTGCAGCTTCTATTGAGGTAGAATGGTATCTTTCTGCGGCAATAATTTGCAAATCGTGCATAAAAGTACTTTCGTGATATAACAAATTTGCTTCTTTTATTATAGGAATAATACTTTCGCTATATTTAGTGTCAGAACAATAAGCGTAGCTTCTAGGTTTTGAAGGTTCGGCTGTTAATATATTATTATCAATTACTGTTCCATCTTCTGCTACAAAATCTGCACCTAGTTTTATAGCTTTTATTTTATGTGTGGGAATGTTGTATTCCTGAATTTTTTCAAAAATAATTTTTCTTGATCCTTCTTTTTCTTTAAACAAAAAACCATTGCATTCTACTTTGTGGTCAAGCGGTATGGTATAAACTTCTATTTGTTCGTCTTCCATAATTTTTTCACTTTTACCAAATTCTAAAGCGTGAAAAATTATTTCAAAACCAGTATCTTTTCTTGCGTCATAATCTAATTGAACGTCAATAATTTTTTTTAGATAAGCTGGGCCATATACATGTAAATTTTCTTTTCTTGAATTTAGCTTTAATGTACTTAACAAACCTACCAAACCAAGGTAATGGTCGCCATGCAAATGACTAATGAAAATATGATTTAGACCACTTCTTTTTATATTAAATTTGCTTAATTGAAATTGCGCACCTTCGCCACAATCAATCATATATTTAGCATTGTTTAACGCTAATATCTGCGCTGTAGGATACCTATTAAATGCTGGAACTGCAGAATTACTGCCTAATATAGTAAGTTTAAAAGGCTTCAATGTTTAAAATTCTTTTTCTAATTCATTCATTAAAATATAGTCTTTAGCTTCTGTAGTGGAATTTACAAGTGTAAGTACATTATCTAGTTTTGTTAAATTTATAAGGTTTTCAATCTTGTCATTGAAATTACAAATTACAGCTATTTTTTTATTCTCCTTACATAGCCTATCCGCAATAAGTAAACAACTTAAACCAGCACTATCTATGTAATTTAGTTCACTTAAATCTAAAATAATGTTTTGCTTTTCTTTACTTAATAAAAGCAGTTCTGCTTTAAGCGCAGGAGCATATACCGCTGTTAAATTAGGTTCTTTAACTTGTAATAGTATAAACTTAGAATCTTTAGTTGTTTCAATATTCATATCTTAATAAATGGGTTTTAATTAGTTTTACTTTGTCAGTACTAAGTCAAATTTAGTACTTTAAGACGTAATAAACAATATTAATGTGAACTAATAAAGTTTAAATATACTTTTAGTTCTTAGAATAAGTTATAAATTAGAAGTTTTAAAAGAACCACTATAAAAAAAATGGCAAATTGACACATTTTTTATTTTGGTCTAAATTTTGAAGTAGGAAAGATATGGAAGCAAAATTTTCAAAAAGCGTAAACAATGTGTTTACATTCAGCAGAGAAGAAGCATTAAGGTTAAACCATGACACGCTAGGTATTGAGCATTTGGTTTTAGGAATGGTTCGAGAAAATACAGGTATGGCATTAAAGGTTTTAAAATCTTTAGATGTAGACCCTGTAGTTTTAAGAAAAAATATTGAATATGGAATAAAAGACAGAGGTATTTCAAAAAATACTTACGACTCTAGTTTGCCATTGACAAAACAAGCAGAAAAAATTCTTAAAATTACTATTTTAGAAGCCAAAGTAGACCAGTCAGAATTTGTGAATACCGAACACTTAATGATGGCAATACTTAAAAATTCTAGCAATGTAGCTACTCAGGTTTTAAACAAGTTTGAAATAGACTATGAAACTTTTAAAATGGAATTGAACTTGCTTACTGGAAAAGATATAAAAAACGAAGGTCCAGGAGCGGGAGATAGCGAAAGTCCATTTGGTTCTGAAAAATCTGGTGGAGGAGCAAAAAAAGCAGCAAAGTCAAAATCTAAAACACCAGTACTAGACAATTTTGGTAGAGATGTAACCGCAATGGCAGAATCTGGTAAGCTAGATCCAATTGTAGGAAGAAAAGAAGAAATAGAACGTGTTTCTCAAATTTTAAGTAGAAGAAAAAAGAACAATCCTATTTTAATAGGTGAGCCAGGAGTTGGAAAAACCGCAATTGTAGAAGGTCTTGCAGAAAGAATTATAGATAAAAGAGTTTCAAGAGTACTTTTTAACAAGCGAATTATTATGCTAGACTTGGCTGGCTTGGTAGCTGGTACAAAGTATAGAGGACAGTTCGAAGAGCGAATGAAAGCCATAATGACAGAACTAGAGCAAAATAAAGACATTATTTTGTTTATCGATGAAATTCATACTATTGTAGGTGCTGGTGGTGCAACGGGTTCGCTTGATGCTTCAAATATTTTTAAACCAGCATTAGCAAGAGGCGAATTACAAGTAATAGGAGCCACTACGCTAGACGAGTACAGAACTAATATAGAAAAAGACGGCGCATTAGCAAGAAGATTTCAAAAAGTAGTAGTTGATCCACCTTCTGTAGAAGAAACTTTAGAAATTTTAAACAATATAAAACCAAAATACGAATCTTTTCATAATGTTACATATTCAAAAGAAGCTTTGGAAGCTTGTGTGAAACTGAGCAACAGATATATTACAGATCGTTTTTTACCAGATAAAGCTATTGATGTAATAGATGAAGTAGGTGCGAGAGTGCATTTGAGCAATATTCAAGTACCTAAAAATGTTTTGGAACTAGAAGAACAAATAGAAAAAATAAAGGAAGAGAAAATAAAAGTGGTAAATAGCCAAAAATATGAAGAAGCGGCTAGACTTAGAGATACCGAAAAAAATCTAATAGAACAACTAGAAGAAGCCAAAAAGATTTGGGAAGAAGAAATTAAGAAAAAACGTTATCCTGTTAGCGAAGAGCATATTGCCGAAGTAGTAGGAATGATGACAGGAATACCAGTAAATAAAATAGCACAAAGCGAAAATAAAAAACTGGTAGGAATGGCAAAAGACCTTCACAAATTTGTGATAGGACAAGATGATGCCGTAGTAAAAGTTACTAAAGCTATTCAAAGAAATAGAGTAGGACTTAAAGACCCCAATAAACCAATAGGTACTTTTATTTTCTTAGGTCCAACAGGTGTTGGAAAAACAGAATTAGCAAAAGCCATAGCAAAACAGATGTTTGATTCTGAAGAATCATTGATAAGAGTAGATATGAGTGAGTTTATGGAAAAATATTCTATTTCTAGATTAATAGGTGCGCCTCCGGGATATGTAGGATATGAAGAAGGTGGGCAGCTTACCGAAAAAGTAAGAAGAAAACCATATTCTGTAGTTTTACTAGACGAAATAGAAAAAGCACATCCAGATGTATTTAATTTATTGCTACAATTACTTGATGAAGGAATGCTTACTGATGGTCTAGGAAGAAAAATAGATTTCAAGAATACTTTAATTATTATGACTTCAAATATTGGAGCAAGAGATTTAAAAGAATTTGGACAAGGAGTTGGTTTTTCTACACAAACTAAACTAGACAATAAAAAAGAACACAACCAAGGCGTAATTTCAAAAGCTTTAAAAAGAACATTTTCTCCAGAGTTTTTAAATAGAATAGATGATGTTATTTTCTTTAATTCTTTGAACCAAAAAGATATTCAAAAAATTATCGATATTGTGTTGAAAGATGTTTACACAAGGTTAGCAGATTTGGGTTATACTTTAGAATTAACAAAAAAAGCTAAAGAATTTATAGCAAATAAAGGTTACGATCCGGCATTTGGAGCAAGACCACTGCATAGAGCAATTCAAAAATATTTGGAAGATCCACTAGCAGAACAAATTCTTAATTCTAAATTGGTAGAAGGCGATGTTTTATTGGCAGATTTTGATAAAAAAGAAGATAAAGTAGTGATTTCTGTGAAGAAAAAAGCCGCAAAAAAGAAACCAGCAGAGAAAAAATAAACTTTTATTTTTTCTGTGTATAAAAAATAATTTTTGAAATGAAAGCCTTTTAGTTATTTAAACTGAAAGGCTTTTTTTGTACGTATTGTTCCATTGCCACCAACCAAAAGCTGCAAATAAAACATATACAGCGTACAAACCACTATAAAAATGCCAGCCTTTTAAATACATGATTATTGATAGAATTACATCTATAATTATCCAAAATATCCAGTTGTCAATTTTCTTTTTAGCCGTAAGATAAGTAGTTGTTATACCAAAACCAGTAGTTAAAGCATCCCAGAAAGGGTAAGTGCTTCCTAATTTTACTAAACCAAAATATAATATTACCGAAAGTAAAACGCCAAGCGCAAAAACTTTAGTAAAAAAAGGAAATGAAGAATAACTTACTTGTAAAGAATCTTTTTCTTCAAGATCTAAAACTTCAACTTCTTTTTTGCTTTTTTTCCATAAAGACAAGCCATAGAAAGAAATAGCTAAATAAAAAAACTGTAAAATAAACTCGCCATATAGTTTACCATAAAATACTTGAATTCCATAAAGAATAGTAGCAATAATACCCGCATACCAACACCATTTTTTTTCTAAAATGGCACCAATTACATAACTAATACCAAAAAAAAGACCAAATATTTCCAAAATTTTTAACCAATCAAAATCCATATTAGCATAAATGTAGAAATAATTTTAGGTTAAGGCAAACCATTTTACTCATTTATTCGTTTATAAAACAACAGCATTTTTTTAGCTTTAAATTATTGGCATTCTATTTGTTGTGTTTTTGCTTACTAACTAATATTATAACTATGAAATATATTGTTCAAACATTGCCTTATGAGGTTTTTAAAGAAGCCGATAAAATCAATAAGTTGTTTCAAATGGGTTTAGATGTACTTCATATTCGTAAACCTTTGTACTCTCGAAAAGAAATAAAACAACTTTTACTGGACATTGATGAAGAATTTCATTCTAAAATAGTTTTGCATAGTCATTTTAGTTTATTAGCAAGTTTTCATCTTCAAGGAATACATTTAGACCTTTCAAGTGTAAAAAATATTTTCAAAAAATCATTTTATAGTTTTTTGAAACGCAGATATAATATTAGTATTTCAATAAGCTCAAATAAAATTCTTAAAAATAAATTTGAAGATAGTTTTATAGATTATATTTTTTTAGGACCAGTTTTTGTGAAATATTCAGAAGAAAGTATCGTACAAAAAATTAACGCTTTTGAGTTTAAAAAATATTTACAAGAAACAGATAAAAAGATTTTTGCAAGCGGATGCTTTAGTTTAAAAAATATTATTGCAATAAATTCACTAGGTTTTTCAGGTTCTGTTTTACAATCTTATATTTGGAAATCTGATGATATTTTAAATGCATTTAAGACTTTAACGCTTAACAATAATCAAGAATTTATTGAAACAAAGGAAATAGCTATTTAAAACATATTTCACTTTTATTTTTTTCTACAATAATTTTTGCCTCTCTTCCAAAAATTAAAGTTCGGTTGTCATTTATATGACCAGCAGGTACATCAAAACATATCGGAAAATCAAATTCTGCTGTATGTTCCAAAATAATTTCTTTTGCCGTTTTTCCAAAAGGATTATTGCTAGAAAAACCATACTCTTTGGTGTTGTCTCTCATGTCACTCATTCCGCCTACAAGTAAAGCTTTTATTTTATTGAATTTTCCAGCACGTTTCAATGCCAAAATCATTCTATCTATATGGTAAAGCATTTCGTCAAGATCTTCGATAAACAATATTTTATTATCAGGATTAAAACCAGATTTTGTACCTAAAATACTATACAAAATAGATAAATTTCCACCTATAATTTCGCCTTTGGCTTCTCCAAATTTATTCATTTTGTTTGAAGAGAAATTATAAATAATGTTTTCACCAAATAAAACTTTTTTAAGTGAATCAAGAGATTCTTTGGTGTTTGAAGCAAAATTTATTGGCATGGTTGCGTGCAAAGTTTCTACGTGTAAATAATTATTAATGTGTGCATGAAGAATTGTAACATCACTATAGCCAACTATCCATTTTGGTTTGAGCATAAACTTGGTAAAATCTAAATCATCTAAAATTCTAACAGTTCCATAACCGCCTCTTGCACAAATAATTGCTTTAATATTTTCATCATTAAGCATGTTTTGGAAATCATTTTTTCTTAGTTTATCATTTCCCGCAAATTGATTGTCTTGTACTCCAATCGTTTTTCCTAATACAACTTTTAAACCCCAAGATTCAAACATTTCTATAGAAAACTCAAGTTCTTTTTTTGAGATTTTTCTTGCCGTGCTCAAAATTCCAATAGTGTCTCCTTGGTTTAGCTTATTTGGTTTTTTCATTTTCCTTTCATTTTCTCTTTTAGAAATTTGAATGGAGCTTTAGTAAAATTTTTGAATTCACTATTTGCTTTATCTCGAATCATTTTTTTAAGCAATTCACCCATTTTTTTGTGAAGTATATTCATTCCCTGTAATGGACGAACCATCACTTTGAAGTTAATAATTTTGCCATCACTATTTATTTCTATCATATCTATACCGTTAATAGTTATACCATCTATTACGGCTTCAAATTCAAGTACGCACTTGTGGCTATCTATCGTTTCTGATGTGTATTTAAACTGAGCCTCTGGCGCTACTAAAACTTCAAGTGCTGCTTTCAGATATTGTGTGGTTATTTTCTTTCCTTTTTGTGGAGTAAAAACTACTGGAGAATACATAACTACATCTTCGTGCAGCAGTTCATCAAGAGCTAATTCATCTCTATCTTCAACTATTTTATGCCATTTTTTTACAAAGTCTTTCATAGAATTTAAAATTACTGTTTTATTCAAACTAAAAAAAATCTATTCTGCTTTCACAAAATAGATTTTTTTAAATATAATAAGATAAAAATGACAAACAAAACTATTCAAACATCTCATCATTCAATCATTCAATCATTCTCTCATTCAATCATTAAAACATTCAACCATTAAGCCTTTCTAAAAACAATTTTTCCATCAAAGCTGTCTATAATAATATGGTCGTCATTAGAAACTTTTCCAGAAAGTAATTCTTTAGAAAGTTCATTTAAAACTTGATTTTGAATCACTCTTTTTACAGGTCTAGCACCAAATTGAGGATCATAACCCAAGAAAGCTAAGTCTTTTACGGCTTCATCTGTTACTTCTATTTTTATATCATTTTTAGCCAATCTATTTTGTAAACTTTTCATTTGAATGCTTACAATATTGCTAATGTCATTTTCTGTAAGCGGTCTAAACATTATGGTATCATCTATTCTGTTTAAAAACTCTGGACGAACAGATTTTTTCAAAAACTCAAAAACTTCAAGTTTCGTTTTGGCAATTATAGCTTCTGCATTGCTGTCATTATATTCTTCAAAATTTGCTTGAATAATATCCGCACCAATATTTGAAGTCATAATAATAATTGTGTTTTTAAAATTGACAACTCTACCTTTATTGTCTGTCAATCTTCCATCGTCAAGAACTTGCAGCAAGATATTAAAAACATCAGGATGCGCTTTTTCTATTTCGTCTAAAAGAATTACAGAATATGGCTTTCTTCTTACGGCTTCAGTAAGCTGACCACCTTCGTCATAACCTACATATCCCGGAGGTGCACCTACAAGTCTTGAAACTGCATGTCGCTCTTGATATTCACTCATATCTATTCTCGTCATTGCATTTTCATCATCGAAAAGAATTTCAGAAAGTGCTTTGGCTAGTTCTGTTTTACCAACACCAGTTGTTCCTAAGAAAATAAACGAACCTATCGGTCTATTCATATCTTGCAAGCCAGAACGACTTCTTCGCACAGCATCAGAAACGGCTTCAATGGCTTCTTTCTGTCCTACAACGCGTTTAGACAATTCTTGTTCCATTTTCAACAATTTTGCTCTTTCGCCTTCAAGCATTTTGTTTACCGGAATTCCTGTCCAGCGAGAAATAACATCTGCAATTTCTTCTGTATCTACTTCTTCTTTTATCATTTTAGATTTAGATTGAAGTTGAGCAAGATCTTTTTTATATTTTTCAATATTAATTTCAAGATCTTTCAGTTTTCCATATCTAATTTCTGCAACTTTACCAAAATCGCCTTCACGTTCTGCTCTTTCAGCTTCCATTTTAGCATTTTCTATATCCTGCTTAGTGCTTTGAATTTTATCTATGATCGTTTTTTCATCTTCCCATTTCGCTTTTAAATCGTTTCGCTTTTCAGAAAGATTTGCCAGTTCTTCAGAGAGCGAATTTAATTTTTTAGTATCATTTTCTCTTTTAATGGCTTCACGCTCTATTTCTAATTGCATTATTTTTCTATCAATTTCATCTAACTCTTCTGGTTTAGAATTTATTTCCATTCTAATTTTAGAAGCCGCTTCGTCTATCAAATCTATAGCTTTGTCTGGCAAAAAACGGTCGGTAATATAGCGTTGAGAAAGTTCTACCGCAGCAATTATAGCAGCATCTTTTATTTGAACTTTATGATGGTTTTCATACTTTTCTTTTATTCCCCTCAAAATACTTATTGCATCTTCGTTTGTAGGTTCGTTAATTACAACTTTCTGAAAACGTCTTTCCAATGCTTTATCTTTTTCAAAATATTTTTGATACTCGTCTAAAGTTGTTGCACCAACAGCACGCAATTCTCCTCTTGCAAGTGCAGGTTTCAAAATATTGGCAGCGTCCATTGCGCCTTCGCCTTTTCCTGCACCTACTAGGGTATGAATTTCGTCTATAAAAAGTACTATTTGTCCGTTGGCAGAAGTTACTTCTTTTACTACGGCTTTTAGCCTTTCTTCAAATTCTCCTTTATACTTTGCACCAGCAACCAAAGAACCCATATCTAAAGAATAAATCACTTTATCTTTTAAGTTTTCTGGCACATCACCATTAATAATTCTATGCGCAATTCCTTCTGCAATTGCCGTTTTACCAACACCAGGTTCACCAATCAAAATTGGATTGTTTTTGGTTCTTCTAGTTAAAATTTGAAGTACTCTTCGTATTTCTTCATCTCTTCCTATTACTGGATCAAGCTTGTTTTCTTTGGCTAATTGATTTAAGTTTTTGGCATATTTACTCAGCGCATTGTATTGGTCTTCAGCAGATTGTGAATTTACCGTTTGTCCTTTTCTCAAGTCTGTGATTATAGCCGTGAGTTCTTTTTTGTTCAATCCATTATCTTTCAAAAGTTGAGCTGCTTTTGAAGAGCTATCAAGCAAAGCAAGCAGTAAATGCTCAAGAGAAACATATTCATCGCCCATTTTGCCAGCTATGTTTAAAGCATTATTTAAAATGGAAATGCTATTTCTCGAAAACTGCAATTGAATATCGCCACTTACTTTTGGGTAAGATTTTATTATAGCATCAAGTGCTTGTTCAAAAATGGGAATATTTACTCCAAATTTGTTTAAAATGTGTGGCATCAAATTTTTATCTGCTTCCATCATTCCTTTCAACAAATGAGCATTATTTACTTCACTATGATTATGAGAAATGGCACTTTGCTGCGCAGCTTGTATTGCCTGCTGCGATTTTACTGTTAATTTATTTAAGTCCATATTTTCTGTTTTATTTCACTTCGCAATATTTACGAATTACTTTTTAGTAGTCAAAAATACGACCAATTCGTTTTAACTGTAAAAATGACATAAAATTTCAATATGATGTGACTTTTTGGCTTTTTTATATTTTAATATCTGTAAATTTTACAGTTGTAACCACTGTTTTCTGTTTCTTTTATCCACTCTTCTTTTGTTTTATTTCCTAAGTCTTTTGTAGTGCATCCGCCAAACTGGGCTGGTGGGCAACTTCGAACTGATTCATTAGAAATATAAATATTGAAATCTCCGCTTGCTGCATTAAAACTACATATATAAGTCTTATTTTTAGAACAAGATTGAACAGAGAGTAAAATTATTAATGTTAAAATTGAGTAAAATAGTTTCATGATATTTGTCTTTGACTACTAAAGTAAGTATTTTTCGCTAAGCTTTAAAATTAAACCATTAATTTTACACCCAATGACAAAGACATTAAAAAAGCAATCAAGAATATCTAAACCAGAATGGTTGAAGATAAAATTACCTTCAGGAAAGCAATCTTCTGAGGTTTTGAAGAATGTAAATGAACATAATTTACATACTATTTGCCAAAGTGGAAACTGTCCAAACCAGGGAGAATGTTGGGGCGAAAAAACAGCCACTTTAATGATACTTGGTAATGTTTGTACACGTTCTTGTCAGTTTTGTAATGTAGAAACAGGTAAACCAGAAGCAGTAGATATTATGGAACCACTGCGTGTAGCAGAATCTGTGGCTTTAATGGGTTTAAAACATGCCGTAATTACTTCTGTAGATAGAGACGACTTAAAAGATGGCGGCGCAAAAGTTTGGGCGGCTACTATAAGAATGATTCGTAAACACAATCCTGAAACTACTATTGAAACGCTTATTCCAGATTTTCAAGGAAAATGGGAAAACTTACAATATGTAATTGATGCAGCACCAGAAGTGGTTTCTCACAATTTAGAAACAGTAGAAAGATTAAGTAGAGAAGTAAGAATTCAAGCAAAGTTTGATAGAAGTATAGAAGTACTTGACCGTTTAAAAAAAGGTGGCGTAAAAAGAACAAAAACAGGAATTATGCTTGGTTTAGGCGAAACAGAAGCAGAATTAATAGATACCTTCAAGCAATTAAGAGCAGTAGATTGCGATATTTTGACGCTTGGTCAATACCTTCAACCTACAAAAAAACATTTAGCCGTAAAAGAATATGTACACCCAGACCAGTTTGCTAAATTGAAAGAAATAGCTCTAGAAATGGGTTTTAAATATGTAGAAAGTGGTCCTTTGGTAAGAAGTTCTTACCGAGCAGAAAAGCATGTTTTTCCTATTAAGTAAATAAGTTGTAAGTATTTGAGTTGCAAGTATTTGAGTTGCAAGTATTTGAGTGCTTAGTATAAAAGTAAGTCAAAAAAAACTGAGAACTGCCACTGTAAACTGAGTACTAAAATACCAGTACTAATTTACCCAAAAACCCTCTGCAATAAATCTGTAACACGATGAGTAATATCGGTTCTAATTTTTGCCTCTTCTTTTGCTATCACATGAAACAAGCCATCGAGTGCTTTGTTTGTAGTATAAGCAGAAATGTCTGTATCTATAGGAGTAATAGTAATACCTGCCAAACCAGCCGCTGCAGCAGTAGTAGGCGAGTTGTAATGTGTAATAACTTCGTTCCAAGCAACATCTGCACCTACGCTAGCCATTATAGTTTTCATTTCAGGATAAAAAGCATTATACAATAAACTATCAGATGTTTTGCGTAAATAAACAGTAGCAGCATCTTGCTCTCCATTTAAAATACTCAAAGCATCATTAATAGTTAAACTCGTAATTGTGTTTACAAAAATATCTTTAGCAAGTGGAGCTGCTTTTTCAGCTGCTTCATTCATTTTTACTTCAAGACCATTTAAAAGCTGTTCGCCAACAATATTTATACCTGGTAGTTCTAATATTTTTTTGATATTATCTGCCTCTTCTGGAAATAAAATCTTAATAGCAGCATTACCAAAAAAACCATTGACTTTCGAAGTTTTGAAAACAGAAGTATCTGTGCTTACTATTAATGCTTCTTTTAAACCAGCAATAGTTTCATCATTGCCAATTAGCCCTTCCAGTTCTTCGCAAGAAGATAAATTAAAAATGCTTACAATTCCAATAAGTAATACAATTATTTTTTTCATAGTTTTATTTTAATAAGGTAAAAATAAGAAATTTTAATTGTAGTGATTTACAATACTTTAGTAAATTAGCAAATCATTAACTCAAAATGATATAAAATGCAATATTCAAGAAGAAAGTTTTTAGAGTTTTTAGGTGTTTCAAGTTTAAGTTTAGCGGCACTTCCTTTATTAGATTCCTGTAAAACTACCGAAATAGAATACTTAGCTAAAATAAATTTTGAAGCTTTAAAAATTAATGAATTATTAGATGATGTAGTTCTTGCAGAAGGTTTTGACTATAAAATTTTGGCTTCTTTTGGAGACAAAATTTCAGATAAAGATACTTTTGGTACCCACAATGATTATTTAGCATTTTTTCCTTCTAAAGAAAATGAAAATGAAGGAACACTTTGGGTAAATCACGAATATTTTGACCCTGTTTTGCTTCAGACAACTGGAGAGCTTAAAACCAAAGAAATGGTTGACTTAGAAAGATACGTTGTAGGCGGAAGTATAGTAAAAGTAAGAAAAAATGATGAAGGGAAGTGGAGTATTGTATTAAACGACCCTTTAAATAAAAGAATTACCGGAGCTACAAAAATACCTTTTCTCTGGGATGAAGAAATAGCAGGAAGCAATGTTGCAGAAGGAACTTTTCAAAATTGCTCTGGTGGCGTTACGCCTTGGGGCACCATTCTTACTTGCGAAGAAAATTACGATTACTTATATGGCGAAGTTTATTATGATGAAAACAATGTAGCAACAAAAGAAGATGGATATTATAGCTGGGAAAAATACTACGACAATTCACCAGAACATTATGGCTGGGTGGTAGAAGTAAATTTAGAAACAGGTGAAGCTCAGAAACTTGTAGCACTTGGTAGATGTAAACACGAATGTGCTACTGTACATAGTTTAGCAGATGGCAGAGTAGTAGTTTACACAGGAGATGATGAAAGCAATCAATTTATTTATAAGTATGTATCTAAAAATCCTAGAGATTTAAAAGAAGGAACTTTGTATGTTGCAGACACAGAAAATGGAAAATGGATTTCATTAAAAAGAGAAGATCACGAAGTTTTACAAAAGCGATTTAAAAACCAAACAGAAATTCAAATTAGACTGCGTGAAGCAGCAAAATTGGTTGGTGCAACGCCCCAAAATAGACCAGAAGATATAGAAATAGACCCTTTAACTGGCGATATTTTGGTAAGCCTTTCAAACAATAAAGAAAAAGGAGATTATCACGGTTCTATTTTAAAAATAAGTGAAGAAACAGAAGATAAAACTGGAACAAACTTTACAGCTTCAACTTACATGGCAGGTGGCGAAGCAGGTGGCTTTTCTTGCCCAGATAATTTAGCTTTCGACCCCAAAGGAAATCTTTGGCTTACAACAGATATTTCTGGAAGTGCATTAGGAAAAAACCAGTATGTAAATTTTCTTTCAAACGGTTTGTTTTTAATACCAAGAAGTGGCGAAAAGGCAGGTCAAGTTATACAAGTTGCATCTGCGCCAGTTGCAGCAGAATTTACAGGTCCATTTTTTCATCCAAATGGTAAAACTTTGTTTTTGAGTGTACAGCATCCAGGAGAAACTTCTCCAGATTTAGATAACTTAACAAGTCACTGGCCACAAGGAAGAAATGCAATACCAAAATCCTCAGTAATAACTATTTCAGGAAAATCTTTAGAAGCATTAATGATGTAAATTATGGCAGTACTAGGAAAAGTTAGAATAGATAAATGGTTGTGGTCTATACGTATTTTTAAGTCGAGAACTTTGGCTACAAAAAATTGTGAACAAGGCAAAGTGAAAATTGACGATGAAAATGTAAAAGCTTCATATAAAATTGAAGTTGGAAATACAATAGTAGTTCGTGTAAATCATCAAAAGAAAACGCTTAAAGTTTTAAAACTTATAGAAAAGCGTGTAGGTGCTGAAATTGCAGCAACTTGCTACGAAGATATTTCACCAGAAGAAGATAAAATAGACTTATCGAAACATAAATCTGCCTTTTTAATGCCAAATGCATATAGACAAAAAGGCGAAGGCAGACCCACTAAAAGAGATAGACGAAATATTGATAAGTTTAAGGATTTGTAGTGTTGTGAATTAAATTACATTCAGATTTTAAAAATATATTACCTTTAAGTTGTTAAAAAAAATATTTCCATGAAAAAATACCTAATTGTTGTTCTATTAAATTTTGTTGTTGTTAATATTTTTGCACAAACAAATATTTCTGGAATTATTAATGATTATGCTTCTGTTACAAATATTATTTCTTGTAATAATCAAATTGAAATAGCAGATGCTTCAGCATTTTCTGTAGGAGATACGGTTTTGATGATTCAAATGAAAGGAGCAACAATGAATACCACAAATACTGCTGCATTTGGAGATTTAATAAGCCTAAACAATGCTGGAAATTATGAGTATAATACCATAAGTAATATTTCAGGAACTACAATAACTTTTTTAAATACTTTAGCACATGCTTATAATGTTACTGGAATTGTTCAACTGGTAAGGATTCCATCTTATAGTGGAAATGTAACTGTAACAGCAACACTTACTGCGCAGGCTTGGAATGGAACTACTGGAGGCATTTTAGCTTTTAATGTAGGAGGCACAATTACTTTAAATGCAGATATTGATGTTTCTGAACAGGGTTTTAGAGGTGGAGTAATAAATAATACTATAAATAATTGCAATTGGTTTTTAACACCCGATTTTGTTAGTTATTTTCATTCCAATGGAACCGAATTTGCAGCTGGAAAAGGTGAAGGAATTGTTGAGTTTTTAGCAGGAATGGGTTCTGCTAGAGGAAAACAACTTAATGGAGGTGGAGGAGGAAATGATAGCCAAACAGGTGGCGGTGGAGGTGCCGGTTTTGGAACTGGCGGAATTGGAGGTATAAATAATGAGCCAAGTAGTTTTATTTGTGATGGTAATTACCCAGGAATAGGTGGTGATAGCTTAAACTATGTAAATAGATATATTTTTTCTGGTGCTGGTGGTGCTGGGCATGGAAATACTTTTTCTTCGTTTGCTGGAAATGCTGGAGGTTTAATTTATATAAAGGCAAATGCTATAATCCCAAATAGCTTTAATGTTTTAGCAAATGGTCAAGATGGTAATGATGGCGTAGTTGTAGATAATGATGGAGGTGCTGGTGGAGGTGCTGGTGGAATTATTATTTTAGATATTATTTCATCAACAGATTTTAATGTTTCTGCTACAGGTGGAAATGGTTCAAGTACAGATGTTTTTGGAGGTACTAATGGAAGGTGCTATGGACCAGGTGGTGGCGCAGGTGGTGGTTTAATACTGACTCCTGCAAGTTTAACTTTTACGGCTAATGTTAGTGGAGGTACTGCAGGAATTATTACCAATTCTTCTTCTACAAATGGATGTAATGGTACCACAGCTGGAGCAACAAATGGAGGTGCAGGAGCATCATTACCAACAATTTTTCCAAATTCTAACTTTGGTTTTGCTTTCGTAAATTCAACAATAATTAACGATACTATCTGCTCTAATCAGAATTATACACTTCCAAATGGAAGCATCGTAAATAATGATACTACTTTTATTGATACCTTATTAAATGTTCAAGCTTGCGATAGCATTGTAGAAGTAAATTTGGTGGTTTATCAAGCTTTTTTAGATACTTTATATCAGTCATCTTGCAATGCTTCAGATACAGGTACTTTTGTTGTAAATGATAGCACTATTTTTGGCTGTGATTCTATTACAACATTAATTGTATCGCTTTTGCAAGGTAGTTTAGATACCATTTATTCCTCATCTTGTAATATTGCCGATACAGGAACAATATTATTTACCGATACTACAAGTTTTGGTTGTGATAGTAATACCTTACAAATTATAAGTTTATTACCATCTTACAATGATA
>CAKZQD010000161.1 GCA_937139485.1 uncultured Bacteroidota bacterium
ATTAATATCGTAAACCGCACTATACTTGCGTTTGTGTTTTTCTCGACTTGGGGTATCTATCTTACCGTTTCGTTAAAGAAGATTTAAGTATTAAATCAAAGAAAATTTATAAAGGATTAGTTAAAGATGCAGTATTATTGAATGTGTTACAAATTGGGGAGTCAATTTATGTTTGTTCAGGAGAAGATGATTTAATTCTGCAAAAAGTGAATATTAATACTGGCAGTTTATCATCTGAAAAAGTTGTATTAATTAAAAACCCAAATCCAATGGATTCAAAAAGAGCTGCAACTAATTACTTTATAAAAACTTCCCTAGATCATTCTAATTTATTTGTTTTCCATACTAAATCTACTAAAGCAGCCTATGGTTATAGATATAGGAGGCCTTTTTTAAAAGGATATTTTAATAATTCAAAAAATATAAATGAAATAGGGTTAAGTGTTTTTGATGAAAATTTAGATGTTTTAGAGGATAATAAAATTGAAATCGCTGAACCTTTTCATTATATCAGTGATGTTGTGTGTTTGTATGATGATGAAAATAAACACACATTAGTATCTGGAAATTTAGCTGAAAATTCATCATCATCTTTTTTGTCTGGTACTAAATATAATGTTTTGCTTAAAATAGATGAAAGCGGACTAAAAGAAAAAATAATTTTAAAAAATATATTCCCTGATATTCTAGCATTCAATTTATTTAAGAATATAAATGGGGGAATAATATTTTGTTCTATAAATCTTGATACTAAAACACAAGACGTTTTTTTTAGTGTTTCTGATTTAAATTTCGATAAAATGTATTCTTCAAAATTAGAATTTATAAAACATTCTAGTTATTCAGGACTGGAAGATAGTAAAACACTTTCTGTAAGTGCTTCTTTTAATTCAGTTATTTCAAATGAAGAATTTAATGTGTTAACTTTTAATACTCAGTATCACGCTCTTAATGCAATGGATAAAATTAATAATAATTTTTTAGTTAAATTAGAAAAAGATAATACAATATCCTTTATTGATAAATTTTCATCTTTTAATGAATCGCTAGTTCATGTAAATATATATGAAAGTAATATTTTTTTGGTTTTTTCAGACAAATTTACAAAACCAGTTAAAAATTCTGCAAATGAAGAAATTTTGGGTGATTATTTTATTGCAAAAAAATTCAATGAACAAGGTAAAGGGTTGTTTAGTTTTTATAAAAATTTCAAATCCATTTATAAAGGAATTGAAAAGTTATCTTATTTTTCTGTAAAAAAAGATGATGGTAATTTTATTTTAGTACCACCAAAAGGTTTTGAAAGTAATGTGGTACTTACTACTAAATTTAATTAACATATATTGTTAATTGTGTTTCGTTTTAATTGATATAACGGTAACTTTTTAAAATGAATGTTTTTTATGTTCTTTGAGACAATTTTCTTTAGTCGCTAATCTTATTACTATACTTTCCAATAAAAAACCTAAGTTTACTAGATGAATAAATCACTAAGAAACCAAAAAACAAAACGAGAAGAATTTGTTTTCATTATTCTAGCAGCTTTTTTCATCGCATCTTTGGTTATAACCAATTTAATAGCAGGTCGTTTCTTTACATTACAAATAGAAATGCTCAACATAAATTGGGCTTTATCTTCTGGAATTATTGCATATCCAGTTACTTTTTTGGTCACAGATGTTATTTCAGAAATTTATGGCGAAAAAAAAGCAAGCAGTTTGGTAATTGCAGGTTTTATAGTCAGTTTATTTACTGTTGGTATTATTTTAATAGCCAATACTTTACCTATTTCTGAAATTTCTCCAGTAGATAAAACTTCATTTCACAATGTATTTGGTCTGGCTCCAGGTATTGTATTTGGTTCTATGATAGCTTATTTATCGGCTCAGTTTATAGATGTAAAATTATTCGAATTTTGGCGAAACCTTACCGATGGAAAACATCTTTGGCTCAGAAATAATGCTTCAACTATTTTTAGTCAGTTACTAGATACCAGTTTGGTGGTAATTATTGCTTTAGTACTTTATCCAAAAATTACAGGTGTTTCAGAAGCTATTTCTTGGGCTGCGGCTTTTCAAATAATTATAGGTCAGTATGTATTTAAAGCAGTAATTGCAATATTTGATACGCCTTTAGTTTATTTGGTAGTAAAGGGAGTTAAGCAATATTTAAAGTAATATTGTAAGACGAAAACAGTTAAAAAAAACATCAAAATAAAAGCAACTTACAAGGCAAAAGCGAAGAATTCAATAACGAGTCAAAAAAACTAAAAACAAATTACTCTTTCTCAGTTCCTTTCTTTGCTTTTCTGTAAATAAAAGATTTAAAGATATTTCTACGGGCAAAATTTGCTTGGCTATTTGCTCTGTTAAATTTATTGAATAATTTTTCGTTTACTCCAAAGTATTCATAAGTAGTACTATCTGTAAATGTAATAGTCATTAGCATACTTTTATGGTCGTAGTCGGCTATTTTAGCGTCTTTAATCGTAGTTTCATATTCTTCTAGTTTTGCAGCAGTAGTTTCTGGTGCTATACTCACTAAAAAATGATAAGCATCTATAATTTTAAGACTAAATTGTTCTGCTTCTTCACGCTTAGATTCATCACGAACTTTGTCTGGATGCCATTCTTTTATAAGCGTTCTGTATTTACTTTTTAATTCTTTTAAGTTTAATTCTCCTTCAACTTCAAAGATTTTTTTGTATTGGCTAATTCGCTTCATAATGTGGCATTTTTAAATTGGGCGCAAAGATAGCTTTTAATAATTTACGATTTTAGATTTACGATTTACAAAATTTGACACTCAAGAAAACACACGTTTCGTAACTTACAAGATAAGTACCATATTAAATAAAAAATGTTTAAATTTCGAACAACAAACTTCTACTTTCTCCCAAAAAGAAAAAGACCACAAACATAATTTGATAAGCAAATATTTAAATACTAACTACTAAAATACTTGAAACTTAAATACTTCCAACTTAATAACTTTGAACTTTTTATCTTTACGTTTCTTAAAAAACATTTATGATTTCGGTAGACAATATTTCAGTAGCATTCAACAGTAAAACTTTATTCAAAGACGTTTCTTTTGTAATAAACCCAAACGACAAGATAGCTTTGATGGGAAAAAACGGAGCAGGAAAATCTACTATGATGAAAATTATAGCAGGCAAGCAAAAATTGACTTCAGGAAATGTAAATGCGCCCAGCGATGTTGTTATAGCATACTTGCCACAGCATTTACTTACAGAAGATAATTGTACTGTTTTTGAAGAAGCCGCAAAAGCTTTTGAGCAAGTGCTTAGTATGAAAAACGAAATGGATAGGCTAAACACTGAGCTTGAAACCAGAACCGATTACGAAAGTGATGCTTATATGAAAATTATTGAGCAAGTTACCGAAATAGGAGAGGTGTATTATTCTCTGGAAGAAGTAAACTACGATGCTGAAATTGAAAAAGCTTTGAAAGGTCTTGGTTTTAAACCAGAAGATTTTCATAGACAAACCAAAGAATTTTCGGGTGGATGGCGAATGAGAATTGAATTAGCAAAAATACTTTTGAAGAAACCAGACTTAATATTGCTAGACGAGCCAACAAACCATATAGATATAGAATCGGTAATTTGGTTAGAAGATTTTTTGGTAAATAAAGCCAATGCCGTAATGGTAATTTCGCACGATAGAGCATTTATAGACAATATTACAAACAGAACCATAGAAGTAACTATGGGAAGAATCTACGATTATAAAGCCAATTATTCTCACTACTTAACTTTACGTGAAGACAGAAGGCTGCACCAAATAAAAGCTTACAAAGAACAGCAGAAATTTATAGCAGACAATATGGCTTTTATAGAACGTTTTAAAGGAACGTATTCTAAAACAAATCAAGTTTCATCAAGAGAAAAAATGCTTGAAAAACTTGAAATCATAGAAATAGATGAAGTAGATAATTCTGCTTTGGCATTGAGTTTTCCTATGGCTGGGCGTTCTGGCGATTATCCTGTTTTAGCAGAAAATGTTTCAAAATGCTATGGCGAAACAGTAGTATTTAAAAATGCCAGTATGAGTATAGCCAGAGGCGAAAAAGTAAGCTTTGTTGGTAGAAACGGTGAAGGAAAATCTACAATGATAAAAGCCATTTTGGGCGAAATAGAAGTAGAAGGAAAGTGCGAATTGGGGCATAATGTAAAAGTTGCATATTTTGCTCAAAACCAAGCTTCACTTTTAGATCCTGAATTAACCATTTTTCAAACGGTAGACGAAGTAGCAAAAGGCGAAATTAGAACGCAGATTAAAAATATTTTGGGAAGGTTTATGTTTAGAGGAGACGATATAGACAAAAAAGTATCTGTACTTTCTGGAGGAGAAAAAACAAGGCTAGCAATGGTGAAATTATTGTTAGAACCTGTTAATTTATTAATTCTTGATGAGCCAACAAATCACCTTGATTTAAAATCTAAAGATGTATTGAAAGAAGCATTATTGGCTTTTGGCGGAACTTTGATATTAGTTTCTCACGATAGAGATTTTCTGCAAGGGCTTTCAGAGAAAGTATTTGAGTTTAAAGACCAGAGAGTTATTGAACATTTTGAAACTATTGATGCTTTCTTAGAAAGAAACAGAATAAAAAGTATTGCCGAAATTAATTTGAACAAGTAATATAGCGTTTTAAACAAAAAAAATTAAGCCAAAATTTTATCTAATTGTTTCTTTAAGGCGTTTAAATCTTTTGGAAGTTTGGCTTCTATGGTTTTTGTATCTCCGTTGGGCAATTTTATAGTTAAAGACCTTGCATGAAGCGTTAATCTTTTTATAAAAGGTTTTTCTTCTTCAAAATCGGCAGTTTTGTATTTTCTTTTTATTTCAGAAAGGAAAAAAAAATCTTTTTTTGCATAAATAGAATCTATTAAAAGCGGGCAGCCTATATATTTACTATGAAGCCTTATTTGATGTGTTCTATTGCTAATAGGAGCAAAAGCCAATAAGCTAATTTTACCATAGTTTTTTACTATTTTAAATTTTGTTTTAGCGGGTTTGCCATCTTTGCTTATATGCATTCTACCAGATTTTCTAATGTCGTTTAGAATTGGTACTTCAATAATTCCAGAATCTATTTCGGGAACATTTTGTACAAAAGCCCAAAATATTTTTTCTACTTCTTGGTTCGAAAATTGTTTGTTTAAAAACTTTTGACTTGGTTCATTTTTTGCAAAAATCATTACACCGCTTGTTTCTTTATCTAAATGATGAACGGTAAAAATCTCTTCACATTTTTCAAGTAAAACTTCTTTTAAATTGCTAAGTTTTTTAAATCTATCTGCAATAGAAAGCAAGCCACTTGGTTTGCTCACGGCTATTACATCATCGTCTTCATAAAGATACTCTATTTCTTTCAAAAGTTTAAAATGGCTCATTTATTTTATATTTCTACGTTGTTTAATAATGTGGTATGCTTCAGAAATAGCATTAAATTTTTCATTGGCAATTTCGTCTTGCGCAGAAGATTTGTCTGGATGATACTTCAAAACCATTTTTCTATAAGCTTTTTTTACTTCAATATCACTTGCATTTTCTGTTGTTTGTAAAACTTTATAAGGGTTATATGCAAAAGTTTTTGTTCTTGAACTTGTAGACTTATTTTGTTTACGTTTTTTATGAATTATTTTTTCATATTCTATTTCTGTAAGTCCTATAACTTTAGCAATACGTTCTAATAAGCTTTTTTCTTTATTGCTTATACTTCCATTTTGAAGCGTTAATTCATATAAAAAAACAACTAAATTTATTCTTTTTGACTTGTCGAGCAAATTTCTTAGTTTTCTAGTAACTTCATCTATATCATGGTCAATATCTACGGTTAGCTTTAGTGTTTTTAGCATCATATTGCTATATATAGAGCCAAACTGATTCAATAAATATTTTTTAATGAAATAAATTTCTGCTTTATTTATGTAGCCATCTGCTTTTACTACTTCAGAAATTATTGCAAGCAAATTTTCTTGATATTCGGTGTATTTATAATCTGTTTTTTTAAAAACTTCATTATTGCTTATTTCAAGATTACCATTAAGTACTTCTTCTATAATATAGCCAACAGTAAAGCCTATTATACCTCCCAAAAAGCCACCTCTAGATAAGCCCAAAATCATTAAAACCCATTTGATATAATTTCTCACTAAGTATTTTTAAAATAAAAAAACCCGAACACAATTTGTATTCGGGTTGCAAGATAATATAGTTGTCTTTAGATTAAAAGAAATCTATTTAATTACATGTATTTTTCTTATTGATTTTTTATTTCCAGCTTTTAATTCCATAAAATATAAACCTGTATTTATGTTTGCTAAAGAAATTGTTTTAGCATTTTCGAAAACTTCTTGGGCAACAATTTCTCCTATTGTATTAAACATTGTAAGTTCTATTCTTTCATTTAAATCTACTTTTACATTTAATATGTTTTTTGCAGGGTTAGGATTTATACTAATTAAATCATTATCTATATTGTTTATGTTTACTGCTTGTACATTGTAATTTATAGTTGCAGTATCACATTGGTTAGGGTTAGCATCGCTACAAATAGAATAATCAAAGTTATCTGCACCAACAAAATCTGTATCTGGAGAGTATGTTATAGTAAAACCATTAGATTCTACTATGGCAGTTCCATTTGCTGGACTAGTTATTATGCTTAAAGTTGTTCCACAATCTACATCATTTGCTCTTGGGTCAAACTGGTCTGTTGTTCCCGTATCAAAAGTTCTTACATCATCATTTGCTTCACAAATTGGAACAGGGTCTACTTTTATAGTTACAGTTGTAGTGTCGCACCAT
>CAKZQD010000162.1 GCA_937139485.1 uncultured Bacteroidota bacterium
GAAATAGAAAAAAAAAAAGGGGGAACTGGAAAGTTCTTACAAGCTATCATGATAATGATTTTTGGTTTACTATTTGTATTCCTTATAGGGAAAGCAAGCTTAAATCAATCAGATATTTTATGTAGTAATGTTGAGGTAGATATTAAAGATGAAAGCATTTTGCAATTTATAACAAAAGCAGATGTTATAAAAATTGCAAATGCAAGTGAAGAGGGAATTTTAAACAATCGAAAAATTTCAGAAATTGATTTAATAACAGTCGAAAAAAAGTTAGAAGAAAATGAATTTATAGACAATGCCGAAGTGTATAATAATTTTGAAGGAATTATAAAAATTGATATTGTACAGAAAAAGCCACTATATAGAGTAATCAACAATAATAATGTTAGTTATTACATTAGTGAAAAAGCTCATAGAATACCGCTTTCTACTAATTTTACACCAAGGCTAATAGTAGCTACAGGGTTCATTCCAGACCTAGAAGATATTTCTAAAGATGAAATTAATGTAAACCTAAAGCAACTTATAGATTTTATACGTGCCGATAAGTTCTGGAATGCAATGATAGGTCAAGTTGAGGTAAAACAAAACAAAGACTTTGTTCTCATTCCAAAGCTAAAAGGACATACTGTTTTGCTAGGAAGTGTTGAAAATTTAGATGAGAAATTTGATAAGTTAGGAACTTTTTATAAAGAAGCTTTAAAACGAACAGATTGGACAAAGTATAAAGAAATAAATTTAAAATTTAAAGGACAATTAATTTGTTCTAAATAAAAATATTATGACAGAAAAAAACAATATAATAGTAGGTTTAGATATAGGAACTACAAAAATTAGTGTTATAGTAGCAAAGAAAAGCGAAGATGGAAATTTCGAAATTCTTGGTACAGGTAAATCTGTTTCTAACGGTGTAATGAGAGGCGAAGTAGCAAATATTGATAAAACTGTAGAAGCCATAAAATCTGCAGTAACAGAAGCGGAGAACAATTCAAGTTATGAAATTACTGAAGTGTATGCAGGAATTGCAGGCTCGCATATTAAAAGTATGCAGCATAGAGGTATTCTTACAAGAGAAAATAGCCAAGATGAAATTACAAAAAAAGATGTAAAAAATATTATAAGAGATATGCACAAATTGGCAATGGAGCCAGGAATGCAAATTATTCATGTAATTCCGCAAGAATATTTTATAGACAACCTTCCAGCAGGCAATGATCCTGTAGGAATGTGTGGAAGTAGGCTAGAAGCAGATTTTCATATAATAACAGGAAAAACAGCAGCAGCTCATAATATAGAAAGAAGCATTAAAAAAGCAGGTTTAAAAATGGTTGGTCTCATTTTAGAGCCACTAGCATCGGCTGCATCTGCACTAGATCCTCAAGAAAAAGAAGCAGGTGTAGTACTTGTAGATATAGGTGGAGGAACTACAGATATTGCTATTTTTTATAAAAACGTAATAAGACACACAGCAGTTATTCCTTTTGGTGGAAACATCATCACTAACGATATAGAAGAAGGTTGCAACATTATGCCAAAACAAGCAGAATTGCTCAAAGTGAGATTTGGTTCAGCTTTAGGTGTAGGCGTAAAAGAAAATCAAATAGTTTCTATTCCGGGTGTAAAAGGAAGACCAGCCAAAGAAATATCTGTTAAAAACTTAGCAAATATTATAAATTCAAGAGTAGAAGAAATTTTTGAACAAGTTTATTATGAAATAAAAGCTTCTGGTTATGGAAAAAAACTAAGAGCAGGAATAGTACTTACAGGTGGAGGTTCACAACTAAAAAGTATCAAACCTTTAGTAGAATATGTAACGGGTTTAGATGCAAGAATAGGCGAGCCAATAGAAAATTTATCTGGAACATACAATCAAGAATTGAAAAGTCCAATGTATGCAACTTCTTTAGGTCTGCTAAAAAGAGCAGAATATGAAATGGAAGAAGTACGTGAAGAAGTTTTTGTAGAACCAGAAGCAGCAGTAGAAGAAGTAGAAGAAAAGTTATTAAAAAATGTTGAAAATAGACCAGTTAAAAATTGGTGGAAAAGCTTTGTAGGCAAATTTCCAGAATGGTTAATGGACGAAGAAGATAATGACTATGAATAATCAAGAGAAAACGAACTATCAAAATAAATTAAAGCAAATGACTATGGAATTCAATTTACCGAAAGACCAATCTTCTATAATCAAGGTTATAGGTGTTGGCGGTGGAGGTGGTAACGCAGTAAATCATATGTTTGAACAGGGCATTAGAGGTGTAAACTATATCATCTGCAATACAGATCAGCAAGCATTAGATTTAAGCCCAGTTGTAAATAAAATACAATTAGGTCCTGAAATTACTCAAGGACTTGGAGCAGGATCATTGCCATCGGTAGGCGAACAAGCCACTATGGAATCTGAACAAGACATAAAAGATATACTAGAAAACAATACTAAAATGTGTTTTGTAACTGCCGGAATGGGTGGCGGTACAGGAACAGGAGGTGCGCCAATTATAGCTCAAATAGCTAGAGATATGGGTATTCTTACAGTAGGTATTGTAACTACACCTTTTTCTTTCGAAGGCAGAAGAAAACTAATACAAGCAGACGAAGGAATTAAGAAATTAAAAGAAAGTGTAGATGCGCTTATTGTAGTTTCAAATGATAAAATAAGAGAAATGTTTGGTAATTTATCAAACAGAGATGCTTTTTCTAAAGCTGACGAAGTTTTATTAAATGCCGCTAAAAGTATTTCAGAAATTATTACAGTTCCAGGTCAAATAAATGTAGATTTTGCTGATGTGCAGTATGTTATGAAAAATAGCGGTATTGCAATAATGGGAACTGGCGAAGCAGAAGGCGAAGAAAGATCTTTAAGATCTGTTCAAATGGCTTTAAACTCTCCATTGCTTGATGATAACAATATTACAGGAGCAAAAAATATTTTAATCAATATTTCTTCTGGTTTAGCACAAGTAACAATAGACGAAATTACAGAAATTAGTAACTATGTACAAGATGCAGCAGGAAACGAAACAGATATTATTTTTGGTACTTGTGATGACGATTCACTTGGTGATAAATTAAATATTACTATAATAGCAACAGGTTTTGAAAAAAAAATTACTGAGCAAGTCGTAGTTAAAAAAGAAGTTATATCTTTAGATAATGTAGCACCAAAATCTGAACAAAAACCAATAGTTAATTTAGAAGATGAAACGAGTTCAAATACAATAGATTTTGATGTAGACCAAACTATAAAACAAGATGATTTAGAAGGAATGACTTTAAAAGAAAAAGAAGTTCCTGCTGAAGAACCAAAGTTGAGTTTTTACACTTCAGATTCTAAACCTTTAGTAGAGCAAAAAAGACCATCGCAAGAAGATCAGAAAGCCCAAGAATATGTAAATCATAAACAAAGACTTAAAGATTTGAGCTATAAATGGGATGCAAAACAAAAAGATATGGAAGATATTCCAGCTTATAAAAGAAGAGGCGTAGACTTAAATGATGTAGAAAATTCTTCTGCAAATAATAATTCTAAATACACATTAGATTCTTTTGATTTAGAAAATGGAGAAAAAAAACCAGAAATAAGAAAAAACAATAAGTTTTTAGATGATAATGTAGATTAAAGATAATAACCCAATTGATTTTTCATATAATCAATAGTTTAGTTAGAGCCGCAAAAGAAATTTTGCGGCTTTTTTTTCAATCATCTTCAAACTGCTTTTCTAAATCCATAAAACTATTCAGGTCGGATATTATTTTTTTATTTGGTCTTATAAATTTCCAATTTAAAGGCTCATAATTGTAACTTTTAGAGTATAAATTACTAAAAGATTTAAAATTCAAATTTTCTACTTTTTGCATAATGTTGAGCGTTTTTCTATCCCAATCAAAATATTCTTCTACTATGTAGTCTATGTTTTGGGTAAATTCATTTAAAACATAGTGGTTGTAGTATTTAGAACTGCTTTTACATAAATAAATTCCTTCATGTTTTTCATAACTTACTTTATAAGTTCCGTTTTGAAATTTCCAGTTAGACTTATTGTTTGTTTTATCAAAATGGTTTTTGGTGCTCACTATTTCCATTTCTACAACTGCATAATCTTTTCTATTTATAAGTATATAGCCAGATTTATTTTCTGGGTTTTGCCAAGCTTTGTTTTGAAAAACTATTTTAATTGTATCTGTAAAGCCATAGTTTTCAAAAGAAAAATTATACAATCTATAGGCTTGCTTGTTTAAAAAAGAAGAATGAGCATAACTTATTGGGTTCTCTAAAAATAAATCAGCCAAATGATCTCCGTGTTTGTCGCCATTTCTTTCATATACATTTGATCGTCTAATTTTTGAAATGTAAAATTGTTCTTTCTGAGCCGTAGATTTTCTGTTAGAAATATCTTCTTTTACAGTTGCAAAACATTCAATCAAGCGCACATATTTGTCATTCTCTTTGTGTGCTTGCCTGTAAAAACCATCTACAAAATATATGTTTTTATAATAGTTTTTATCTATATTTTCTATGGCAAGTGCTATAATTTGTTCTGCTGTATATGCTCTAATTTCTACTATGTCAAGTTCATTGAGTTTCTCTTTTAAAACAATATGTTTAAAAGAATCTATATTTTCTTCATTTAAATAAAATTTCTGCGTCTCAAAACCAATATGACGAAGCACCAAAGTATCTGGTAAAGTTTTTTTATTGACAACAAGTTTAGCTTCTCCTTCAAAATTACTCGTTGTAGCTGTTTTACTACTTTGTAAAAAAATAGTTGCATAAGGAATTGCTTTATAATTTTCAGCAACAACTTTTGCTTCAAAACTTACATTTTGTGCAACGCAAATTTGAAGTATAAATGAACTTAATATTGATAAAATAATTTTCATACTTTAATAATAAGCATTTTTATAGAAAAGAATGTCATATAAAAGTAAGAAGCAAAAAAAATGCCGAACACATTATGTTCGGCATTTTTAAAAATTCTAAATTTCTTCTTCGGGTTCTTTTTTATGTACTTTTTCAAAAGCCATGACATCTCGTGTGTTTTTTTGAACACTTATAGCACCAAAAATTGCTAGTAAAAAACCAAAGGCATAAAAACCTTTTTCGCTAGGTAATATACTTGCATTTACCAAACCAATAATTAAAAGCGCAATAGAAAGCAAAGTTCCAAACCAACAAATTCCATAATAAATATCGGTTACAGGAAGTTTTTCTAGCTTATCTCTTACACTTTTTTGTAAAGAAACTACAGCAAAAAGACCAAACATAAGCAGTGTAAAATAGTAACCTTTTTCGCTGAGCAGCATTTCTGCACGCCAAAGTCCAATAATAAAGCCAATCATTCCTGTTGCTAAAGCTATCCAAGAGGCAGCCATGTATGCATTCGATGTTTTCTGAATCATAATAATAATTTTTTATGTTAATTGAATATTTAGGTCTTGAATTTGACCTGATTGAAATTGATTTATTTCTTTAGTGGATTATAAACATAGAAACATTTTTTGGGCTAAAAAACTTTTTAAACTATTTTAAGGAGTGTGAAATTATGTGAAGAAAAACTATTTTCTAAGCCTTTTCAAATCCAACAAATTAAAAGCATTTGGGCTTATGTTTTCAATTCCTTTCTGTGTAAAACGCATTACTTCATCATAAAAAAGCGGTACAATAACCGCCTCATCTAAAACAATGCTGTCCATTTTATGATAATATGAAAAACGTATCGAATCATTATTTTCAACTAAAGATTTTTCCTAAAGTAGATCAAAATCTTGATTTGAAAAGCGTGTATAATTTGGCGGCGCACCGTTTTTACTATAAAAAAGCGATAAATAATTCTCTGCATCAGGATAATCTGCTATCCAACTGGCTCTAAAAAAATCTGTTTTGCCTTGGCTCATCCATTCACGTAAAATAGAAGACTGTGCCAGTTCTACTTTTATATTCAAACCAACATCTTTCGCTTGGTTGCTTATAAACATTGCAATGTCTTTGTAGCTTTCTACTGTTTGTAAAACAATTTCTTCGCCAGTATAATTTGCTTCTTCTAGCAGTTTTTTTGCTTTTTCTGGCTGAAAAGTATAGCCTTTTACCTTTTCTTCATTAAAAGAAGCCAGTCCTTTTGGTACAAAACCCGCACTTGCTGGATAACCAATATTTTTTCTCAAATATTGAATCATTTCTTTTCTATTGAAGCAATAATTTAAAGCCTGCCTTAGTTTTTTGTTTTGAAGCGGCGAAGTGTTTTCTTGATATTTAATACCTAAATATTCCGTATTTAAATAAGGTTTTTTATACAACTCAATTTTATCAGCATATTCAGAAGTTAAGTTTCCATTTACATCAAATATTTGATTCAGAAAACTCTTATCAATTCCAGAAATCATATCCAAATCACCTTTCATAAAGTTTAAAAATTCCATTTTTTTGTTTTCAATAAAAGTGACTTTAAAACCGTCTAAATAAGGTAGTTTATTATCGTTTTCTGTTTCAAAATAGTTTTCATTTTTCAAAGCAACTAAGGCAGTTCCTTCTTCCCAAACCTTTAGTTTAAAAGCACCTGTTCCTACAGGGTGCGCTCTAAAATCTTTTCCATAATGATTTACAACTTCTTTTGGAACCACAAAACAATATGGCATAGAAAGTATTCCCAGAATAGGTCTGAAAGCATTTTTAAGTTCTATTTGAAAAGTAGAATCGTTTAAGGCTTTAAAAGGCTCGTTGTCAATTACTTTGCCATTAAAAATCCAAGCGCCAGTACTTGCTACTTTTTTATCGATAATTCTGTTGAAACTATAAACAAAATCACTTGCAACAACTCTTCGTCCTTTTCCATTAGGAAATAAATCATCGTTCTGAAAATAAACATCATCACGTAAAATAAATGTAAAGCTT
Source organism: uncultured Bacteroidota bacterium (assembly GCA_937139485.1). Lineage (GTDB taxonomy): Bacteria > Bacteroidota > Bacteroidia > Chitinophagales > UBA8649 > CAKZQD01. The sequence goes on from CAKZQD010000162.1 coordinate 6,887, forward strand.
TTTCCATCTTCAGAACTTGCCCAAGATTTTGCAATGCTAGGTTTTATGGCTAAATTTTCATCTACTTGTACCAATCCGTTAAAAAGCTGAGCAGTTGCCCAAATATTAGCCTGGTTTCTGGCAAAAGCAGGATCTAAAGAACTGATTCCGTTTGCTTGGTTGTACTTAAAAATTTTAAGGTCTTGTTTGTTTAGTTTTTCACTTGAACAGGAAAATAAAAACAAGATTAAACAAAAAAAAATGAAATTATTACGCATAATATTAAATCTTATCACAAATATAGTAGATTCAAGCATTCCATCATTTAATCATTCAAACTTTTGAGCATTAAATAAGTTACCAACGCCTTATGTTTAAAACAAGTTAATTTCTTATCGTAGTCTTAAACTTTAACTAAATTTGAAATCAATATCTTAGCTTTTTATTAAAAAATTAAACAATTATGGATTTAACTTTTTATGGACATTCGTGTTTTTCTGTTGAAATAGAAGGAAAAAAAATATTATTCGATCCTTTTATATCTGGAAACGAATTTGCAAAAGATATTGACATTAATAAAATTGAGGCAGATTATATTTTAATTTCTCACGGTCACGAAGATCATATTTTAGATGTAGAAGCTATTGCAAAAAATACAGGAGCAAAATTGGTTTCAAACTATGAAATTATTAACTGGTTTTCAGCAAAAGGTATCGAAAACGGACACCCAATGAATCACGGCGGAAAATGGCAATTTGACTTTGGTGTAGTTCGTTATGTAAACGCTGTACACACCAGTTCTATGCCAGATGGAAGCTACGGCGGAAACCCAGGAGGCTTTGTAATAGAAAGCAAAGAAGGAAATTTTTATTTTTCTGGAGATACTGCATTAACTTTTGATATGAAGTTGATACCTTTGACCTGTGGCAGAATAGATTTTTGTGTTTTCCCAATTGGCGATAATTTCACAATGGGCTTTGAAGATGCCGTAACAGCAGCAGAATTTGTAAATTGCGAAAGAGTAGTTGGCGTACATTACGATACTTTTGGCTATATAGAAATAGACAAAGAAAAAGCAAAACACGAATTTGAACGAAATGGAAAAGATTTAATTTTACCAAAAATTGGAGAAACTATTAGTTTGTAGTTTTTGGTTTTAAGTTTATAGTTAAGAAAAATTGTATGGCTACAATAACATGTTTTGAAGATTTAGAAGTCTGGAAGTTGGCTCGTGTTTTAAATCAAGATGTTTATAGTTTAATAAAAAATACAGAATTGAAAAACGATTATAAATTAAGGGAACAAATAAATGGCGCTTGTGGCTCTATAATGGATAATATTGCAGAAGGCTTTGATAGAAACGGAAATAGAGAA
>CAKZQD010000163.1 GCA_937139485.1 uncultured Bacteroidota bacterium
AATAGTGAAGATGAAACAAGATTGTTTGTAGCATTAGGAAAAAATAGCGGTTACAATAACAGAAAAATTGAAGAGTATTTCATAGAAAAAGCTGGAATTAGCGAAGACGATTTCTTAGATGTATATGTATTAGATGATTTTTCATTTATAACAGTACCATTTAAAGAAGGTGTTATTATTTTAGATAAATTCAAAAAAATAAGACAAAACGGTAGAGAAATAGTAACCAAAGCTAAAGCCAAAGGTGGTGGCGGCGGCGGACGTTCTGGCGGTGGCGGTTTTAGAGGAAATCGTTCTGGTGGCGGCGGTAGAGATCGTAACAGAGGCGGAAACGACCGAAGAGGTGGCGGAGATAGAAGAGGCGGCGGCGACCGAAGAGAAAGATCTGGCGGTGGAGACAGAGGTGGATCTTCAAGAGGAAGCTTTAGTAACAACTATGGAGCAAGAAAATCTGGAGGGAAAAACTTTACTTCAAAAAGAAGAAGAGACTAATTTTTATTTACGATTTTAGATTTACGATTTACAAAATTGTAGTCTAAATAATTAATATTGAAAAGCCAATAAATTGTATTTATTGGCTTTTTACAATATATCAAAAACTATTTTTTATATGGTCTTTTATTAGTTATTAGGCAGAGAGTCTAATAAACTTAAATCAACTGTGTTGCCATCTGTACAATCCCAAATTACGCCTTGTATTTGAGAAGTTTGAGTAAAAGTAACACTACTTAAATCCTTATTTTTTAAAATATTCATAATCTCATTTACACAAGTATTTGAAACTGTATGATTGCAAAAACTATATACCGTTTCTTCAGACGGTCCATTTTTACCCGAAGCCAAACAATATACTGGAATAATTTCTGTTTCAGATTTATTTGCTTTTACAGTAATTGTAATATCTCTAGCACATAACATAGGTTGATAACTAGTATCAGCTGGCATAAACCAATCTCCAGCTTCTAAAGTAAAAGAAATTGGTGAATTTGTTTTGTTTTCAATATGACAAGCTATACTAAAAGCACCACCTGCAGCTATATAACTTAAGTGTGTAGAACATGTCATAATGCAATCTAAATCACTATCTGTACAATTTTGAAGGCATTGTGTATACTCCTCAAACTCTTTAAGTAAAGCAAAATTAAATTTAACATCTAAATCTCCATTTACTTCTACATTTATTTCAGATGGATTTACTGTGTCGCATTTATATTCTAATACTTCTTTTTTACAACTAGAAACACTCATGGTAAGGAGAAAACTGAATACTATTATTTTGTTAATCATTTTATAAGGTTTTAAGGTAAATAAATCAATAAAACAAAATTACGGAACATAGGTTTCCTAGACTATGATTCAACTCATAAGAATAGCTATTTTTAATGCTTTGTCGATAATAAATTCAAATACTTTTCCTTATTAGCAAGTTTTTTTTAAAAAAAAGACTAAGCAATTGACGATACAAAAATTAATTTTGAGTATTGAAACAAAAAAGGTATATGGTGTATTATTTTTGGATTCTTTTTTCTTTGCTTAATAAAATTCATAAAGAGATAATTTATCTTGTAAAATAGAAATATTATTCTAAATCTATTTTTTGTACATAAAGTTTTGCATTTTATTATTCCCCAAAACTTTACAAGTTTCTTGAAGTTCTTTATAGCTATACTGACTGTATTTGAATTTAAAAAAACTGTGTTTTATCGTAAATCTAAAAACATAATATTTTTATTGTTCTTATAAATAAATAAGCATGAAATAGATAAATTGATTATAACAATTTCTTACTTTAGCAAAAAATATTCTCAATGAAAAAAATTGGCTTTTTTTTATCTACTATAATTACCATTTCTTCAATTGTTTTATTAAGTATTTCTTTTAAAGGAATGCCTGCTATTGGCAAGTTACTGAATCCTACAACTGGTTTTTGGCAAAATGCTGAAGGAAAAAAATTTATTTTACCATCTGTAATAAGTGAAGAAAGTATTGAAAAAAAAGTAGAAATTTACTTTGATGAACGTAAAATTCCACACATTTTTGCTGAAACAGAACACGATTTATATTTTGCACAAGGATACGTAATTGCAAGTTTAAGGCTTTGGCAAATGGAGTTTCAAGTAATGGCAGCAGACGGAAGATTGTCTGAAATTATTGGAGAAAAAACTATAGAATTTGATAAATCTCAAAGAAGATTAGGTTTGAATTTTGGTGCAAGAAATAAACTTAAAGCTATAGAAAAAGACAAACTTGCTTCTGAACTGCTGCAAGCATATACAGATGGAGTAAATGCATACATAGAAAATCTTGCTCCAAAAGATTATCCTTTAGAATATAAATTAATGGATTACAAACCAGAATTATGGTCTAATTATAAAACGGCTTTGGTGCTAATGAATATGTCAAATATTTTAGCCTCAGCTGGTGACGATATTGAAAATTCTAATTTTGTAGCTAAATACGGAAAAGAACTTCAAGACAAATTATATCCTAAATTTATAAACTTAGAACCTGTTATTCCTACTCCAAAAAATGGCTGGTTTAAAACTTCAAATGACACTACGACAATAATTAAAGATGAAAAAATTGTTACAACATTGAATACAGAAAACAAAAGACTTGACAAGGTAAAAGATCCAAAAAAATATCATATAGGAAGTAATAACTGGGCAATATCTGGAGCAAAATCTAAAAGTGGATTTCCTATACTATGCAACGATCCGCATTTGAAATTTAGTTTGCCTTCTGTTTGGATAGAAATGCATTTATCTGGTCCAATGTCTAATGCCTATGGAGTTACTTTTCCAGGTTCTCCAGGTATTGTAATTGGTTTCAACGACAATATTGGTTGGGGTGTTACTAATTCTGGAAGAGATGTAAAAGATTTTTATACAGTTGAATACAAAGATGCCACCAAAGAATTATACCACTATCAAAACCAATGGGTAAAAAGCGAATTTGTAGTAGAAGAAATAAAAGTTAAAGGTAAAAACTCAGTTTTAGACACCGTAATTTATACAAAATTTGGACCTATACAGTTTGAAGACTTTGAAACACAAACAGGCAAACAAGATATTGCTATACAATGGATGGCACATAAGGCTTCTAAAGAATCATTGATGTTTTATCATTTAAACAGAGCTAAAAATTTCGATGAATTTGTAGAAGCAACAAAATATTTTGATTGCCCAGCACAGAATATCATTTTTGCTAGTATAAATGGAGATATTGCACTTAGAAATCAAGGAAAATTTCCTATAAACAATTATGAACAAGGAGATTATCTTCAAACAAGTAATGAGGGAAAAGTTTGGAAAGATTTTATTCCATTTGAGCACAACCCTATGCAATATAATCCAGAAAGAGGTTTTGTAGCTTCGGCAAATCAAGAATCTGTGGACAGCACTTATCCGTATTATATAAATGGAGGTTTTGAAAATTATAGAAATAGAGTCATAAATAGCAAATTGACAAATTTAAAAGATGCTACAGTAGCAGAAATGAAAGCTTTACAAGCTAATAATTTCAATTTAAAAGCAGCAGAAAGTTTACCACTAATGCTTAAATATGTAAACACTTCTAATTTAGATTTTGAAGAGCAAGCAGTTTACAATTTGCTAAATACATGGAAATTTGTAAACGATAAAGAATCAAAAGCTGCTGTTTTTTATGAAGAATTTTTTAACAAGTACTATAGCTCACTTTGGGATGAATTTGGTGAAGCTTTTATACCACCAAGTGAAGCGCAAACTATTTATTTACTTAAAGATTCTACCAAACATCCATTTATAGACAATAAAACTACAGCTTTAATTGAAGACCAAAAAGCATTAATAAACAAAGCTTTTAAATATACAGCAAGTAAAACTAAGGAATTTGAAAAAGTAAACTGGGGAAAATACAATGATGTAAATTTTGAACACCTAGCTAGAATACCTGCTTTTTCTAAAGCAATAGAATATGGCGGAAACAACCATATTGTAAATGCCACAAGAAAACAATGGGGCGCAAGCTGGAGAATGATTTTAGACTTTGACCAAGGAAAAATTAATGGAATTGGCGTTTACCCTGGTGGACAATCTGGAAATCCTGGTAGTACACAATATGACGACATGGTGGACGAATGGGCAAAAGGCGAATATCATAAACTTGAAATTTCTAAAAATAAAGCCGATTACAAAAACGAAAACTTTACCAAAGTTGCATTAATTCCAAACATCAAATAAAAACTATGAGATCTTTTTTAAATATTGTACTAATGATTTTATTTGCTTTTCTAACACATAAATTCATTCCTTTTTGGTGGTTTTTTGCAATAGCAACTTTCTTGGTTTCCTTTGCTTTTGGAGAGTCTACTTTGAAATCTTTTTTTACTGGCTTTATTAGTGTTTTTCTTTTATGGCTAAGCCTTAGTATAGTTATTTCTGTTTCTAATAATTTTATTTTAATTGAAAAAGTAGGCGCACTATTATCATTACCTTCATCAATATTACTAATTCCTATTACAGCATTTTTAGGTGGTATTTTGGGTGCTTTAGCAAGTGTTTCTGGGTATTTATTAAAAACAATTTCTGATTAGTTTTTTATAAAAATTTTAGACTTTCAAAAAACAATAATAGTAAATTTAGAATTGTTTTTTCTAAATAAAAAATACTTCTTTTTTAAATTAAGTTTGAAATAAAAGCAAAATATCCAAAATTCAAAAACTGTACAAGATTTTACACAAGTAAAAAATATTTTGTGTAAAACATATTCATAAAGTACTGAAAACCTGCAATATCTAAGCTATATTTGAAGTAAAATTAATTACTATGCCTTATAAAGAATTTAGAATAGAAAAACTATATTACAGCATTGGCGAAGTTGCCAAGTTTTTTGATGTAAATACTTCTTTGATAAGATATTGGGAAACTTCGTTTGATATTTTGAAGCCTAAAAAAAATGCCAAGGGAGACAGAATGTTTCGTCAGAAAGACATGGAAAATCTTAAATTGATTTATCACCTAGTAAAAGAAAAAGGATTTACACTCGAAGGTGCTAAAAAAGCAATTAAAGAAGGTGGCGCAGAAACGGCAAATAATTATGAGATTATTGAATCTTTATCGAGAATAAGAAATTTCTTAGAAGAACTAAGAGATGACTTATAAACCAAGTTTATGGCAAAAAATTGCAAGCTGGATTTGGCCATACAATATAGAAAAGGTAAATTCTAAAGTAAGCGGACAGCTAGAAGTAAATTTACAATACGGACAAATAACTATAGATTCTCTAGCAGCAAATTATTCTTTTGGCAACTTACATTTAGTTTACAGAGAGGCTCTTTCATCGCTAAGTTTCAATTATTCAAAACAGTACAAAGTACTTATTTTAGGTTTTGGAGCTGGAAGTATAGCGCACATATTTAGAAACGAACTTGGAATAAACTGTTCTATTACCGGAGTAGAACTAGATGAAGAAATTATTAAACTTTCAAAAAAGTACTTTCCACCAAACTTGTTTCATAACACAAAAATGCATATTACAGATGCTTTTGAATATATGAAGCACGAAAAAGAAACTTATGATATAGTTTGCGTAGATCTTTTTATAGATACAAATATTCCAGAAATATTTCAGCAAAAGGAATTTATTTTGCATCTAAAAAATAGCCTAAAACCTACTTCAAAATTATTTATGAATTCTATGCAAAACAATGAAGTATTGAAACAAAATTGGGAAGAAGTTTTTGGAAATTTAAATGCGATTGCTGTTCAAGATAATGAAGTTTTGTTTCATCAAAATTAAAATGATTTTACTATGAAAACCGCTACAGTAAGAGAATTAAAACTAGAATTAGCAGAAAAATCGCCAAAAGAATTAATAGAAATATGCCTAACACTTTCTAAGTTTAAAAAGGAAAATAAAGAACTCCTAACCTATTTATTGTACGAGAAAGACAATGAAGAAACTTACATAAAAGATATAAAAGCAGAAGTAGAAGAAATGTTTTTGGATTTAAACACCAAAAGCTTGTACTATGTAAAAAAGAGCATCAGAAAAATAATAAGAACAATTAAGAAATATATAAGATACTCAAAACAGAAAGAAACCGAAATAGAACTACTGCTACACTTTTGCCAACAAATGAAAACAATGCCTTATGGAATGCAAAAAAGCAAAGTTCTTATAGGTATTTTTGAAAAACAAATAGACTTTATAGAGAAAAAATTACCTGCCCTGCACGAAGATTTACAGTATGATTTTGAAGTGGCAATTAGAGCGTTGTATTGAAAGATGAAATAAAATTTATTAAAGCTTTTCACTTTAAAACATCTGTACAAGTTCCTCCAAAAAACTTAATTTACATTAATCGCTAGTAAGGAAAATTGAGTTTGATGTTGCTTTTTTGATGAGACATGCATTATTATCATTTTTTTCACCACATATAAAGCTCAAAAATTCCTGAGTTTTTAAAAGCCATAAACAATTGACTATCTGTAATTAAAAGCAATTTTTAGTTAGTAAAATCTATAAAATTTTCTGATTTTGTTGAAAAAGTGTACTTGCACAGAATATAATAAAATGTGAGATTTACAAAATAATTGCAAAAAAATAATTATGCCCGTAAAAAACAAAACAATAAATAGAAATCCACTATTCCAAATAGGCGAATTAGTAGTAGTTAAATCCTATCCTTTAAATAATCCTATAACAGGAGACCCATTAAGTTTACCTCCAATAATGGTAGTGTGTGGTATTGAGATAGAAAATAAAAAAAAGAAAACACACGATAATAATCATGGTCAACAAATAGCCGAATTTGTCAAATACAAACTTGTTTGGTTTGATGCGAAAAAAAGTAATTTCATTGAAAAAATTATGTATGAATCATTTTTAATGAAATATAAATTTAAAGATAAACTTACTAATATTGAATATAAATTTAGTGAAATAGCTATTTTTAAAACCTTTTCTTTTGAAATTAATAAGAAAAAAGAGAGTAAATCAACTCGTTCAAATAATGTGATTGCTGGAGATAAAAAAAATGATACAGTAGAAACTACAACCATTACATCTATTGTCCCATTTGCAAGCCCAAATTTCGTTATGACTGGATCTGGCGGAATTGTGGAAATTCAAGGCACTGCGGAACAAGAACCTTTCTCCGAAGATGAATTGAAGCAATTGTTAGATCTGGCCAAATCTGGCATTGGCCAATTGGTTTCACTCCAGAACATGGCGATTATGTAAAAATGAGCGCGGCGCGTAGATTCTCAGGCGATAAGCTTGTCCTTGCCAGCCACAATGCCGGAAAGTTGAAAGAGATCCGTGATTTGGTTGCTCCTCACGGCATAGAGGTGGTTTCTGCCGCTGACTTGGATTTACCGGAACCAGAAGAAACCGGCACAACGTTTGCTGCCAATGCAAAACTAAAGGCTTTGGCATCTGCAACCGCAACGGGCCTACCAGCCTTGTCTGATGATTCTGGCCTGTCGGTTGATGCTCTGGATGGTGATCCGGGTATTTACTCTGCCAGATGGGCGGGGCCGGATAAAGATTTTTCTCGCGCTATGCGAAATGTGCAAGAGGCGATGGAAGCCAAAGGTGCAACCACACCTGATCAACGCGGCGCGCAATTTGTCAGTTCGCTATGCCTTGCCTTTCCTGATGGCGAAACTTCTGTCTTCGAAGGTATTATTC
>CAKZQD010000164.1 GCA_937139485.1 uncultured Bacteroidota bacterium
CCACAAGTTCTATTTGCATTTGGATTGTTAAAAACAAAACCTTTTCCGTTTAAACCTCCAGAATATTCTAGAGTTGTTCCTACTAAATATAAAAAGCTTTTTTTATCAACAACAATTCTTATATCATTTTCTTCAAAGACTTTGTCGTTTTCTTGTTGATTTTTATCAAAAGTTAAATCGTAAGATAAACCTGAACAACCACCACTTTTTACGCCAACTCTAACATAATCTGTTGTAGCGTCAAAGCCATCGTCTGTCATTAACTCTATGACTTTTTTCTTTGCTGTGTCTGAAACTTTTATCATAATTTTAAATAGATTAAATCTAAATAGGATGCAAATATACAATATAAGTCGAATAAAAACAGTAAACTTTCATTATGAAACCTAATTAAACAATTGGTTTTATTGATTGTGGTTTTTTAGTCTGTTTTTTTGATGAAATGATAATAAAAATAGAAGATAATACAGACCAAGGTAAAGGAATACTAGATGAGCCGGTAGAGCTTATAGACCAGACACTAGATGATGGTCAGTATCGCTATGCAGATCTGGGTAACCTACTTGCACTAGAGATTAAACCCTTTCAAGAAGAGCCTCGCTATTTTGTATTTAACAACAAACTAAAGGAAGTTCAAAAAATACAGAGTGTTAAGGACACCTGTGTCTTACTTCCAGATGATCAAGGTATCATTTTCCCAACAGGCTACTATCTTCAAACAGGAGAATACAACATTTTTGACAATGCCATCCCAAATGTAAAATTTCAGCAGAAGGTGAGTTCGCCTAACGGGGAGGACTTTTTATATGTCTTTTACTCGCCAGAAGAGGCGCTGTACAACTTGATGTCATATAATGTGATTACTCAAGAGATAAAAACTCCTATTATCTGTAATGGTTTTACTGTATTACAAGACGGGCAGCTATGCTATTTCAGAACCGAAAATGAGCAAACCAAGCATCACGTAATACAGATCTGGCAAACCCCATTTTTAAAGGGTGACTATATGCCTTCTCAGCACGAAGACACCTTGCTTTATAAAATAGGAAACAAAGATATTGTAAAAGCGATGGCAGAGGTTAATAGCCTCATCACACTGCTCAACAAAGAAGATAATTACGACGGACTGTATAGCGATATTGCTAAGTTCTCAAAAGATATACTTGATGCTTATTACTGGCTTCCAGAAGCCGAAACCAAGCAACTCAACGTACCACTTGCAGAAATAAATGGAGCTGCAAATGCTGCTATAGATGAGTTTCAAAAAGTAGTACAGCTTAAGCGTAACGCTGCCAAACAAACTAAAGAAGTTGAGACCAAAGCCTCTGAGATTTTTGGCAAAATAAAAAGCACCTCTTTTAAATCTATTAATGATTTTGTGGCGCTGCTCACGCAGTTGCGATCATTGCGTGGAGAGACCATCTCGCTTAATGATATACGCTATGTAGATCCCACTTTCGTGAAAACGCTAGAGGAAGAAATTGCTGTGCAAACACAAAAAATTTCTGAGAAGTGTGTACAGTTCTTACTAGATGACAAAGATGTATTAGGGTTTAACCATTTTTCAATCTCTTTAACTTGATCTAATGTTTTTTTATTTAACACTAAATCCTCCCAAGTAAAATTTGTTTCTATTTTCTCAATCATGAAATTATTTGTAAGGTGTAAGTTTAGTTGCGAGGTTAAGCAACTAAAACACAGATAGAATATTCCGCAGGAATATTCGTAAGCAGACGAGAACTAGAACTAGAAATTGATTATAAACGACTTAAGGATAAAGAGTTGTTTTTTACCACAGTTCTTTGTTGTGCTTAGTGCTTACTTACAGTAAATCTAATCATTTTATTCTTTTAGGGAGGAAACTAAACTAAAACCTGAAACAGATCGGGCTTATCATTCAGATATTCTCCAAAGAATTTTTTAGTTTTCATTTTTTGTATTAACGCTTCTAAATCTTTAGGGTTTAGTAACTCTAAACCAACTATGGCAGGTCCCGTATCTCTATTGTGCTTTTTAGAGTATTCAAAATAGGTGATGTCGTCATTTGGTCCTAATATTTCATTCAAGAACTCTCGCAATGCGCCCGCTCTTTGGGGAAATTTTATGATGAAATAATGTTTATGCCCAGAATAAAGTAAGGCTCGTTCTTTTATTTCTTCCGTTCGGGTGATGTCATTATTTGAACCACTGATTAAACATACTACGTTCTTACCTTTTATTTCAGTAGAAAATTGGTCTAAAACAGCTGTGGTTAATGCTCCTGCTGGCTCAACTACAATGGCATTTTTATTGTATAAATCTAAAATAGTTTGACACACTTTTCCTTCGTGAACGGTTACCATTTCGTCTAAATTTTCTTTACAAATTTCAAAGTTTAAATCACCTACTTTTTGGACAGATGCGCCATCAGTAAATTTATCTATGTTATCTATTTTTGTGTTAAATCCATTAATTATAGAAACAGACATTGAAGGAGCGCCTTTTGGTTCAACACCTATAATTTTTGTGTTGGGAGAAAGTTCTTTAAATATACTGGAAACACCAGCAGCCAAACCACCACCACCAACAGGCAAAAACAAATAATCTACAGGTGTTTTGCTTTGTGCTAATATTTCTAAAGCAATGGTTGCTTGCCCTTCTATTACTTTTATATCGTGAAAAGGATGTACAAAAGACATCTTTTTTTCTTTGCAATAATCTGTGGCTGCATAAGAAGCATCATCATAAGTATCGCCATTTAAAACCACTTCTACATAATCTCCGCCAAACATTTTTACTTGTTCTATTTTTTGATTGGGTGTAGTCGTTGGCATAAATATAACACCCTTTATTTTTTTTGCTTTACAAGAAAAAGCAACACCTTGAGCGTGATTTCCTGCACTGGCACAAACGACTCCTTGCTCTAATTCTTCGCCAGTTAATGATGAAATTTTATGATAAGCTCCTCTTATTTTATAAGAACGAACTTCTTGTAAATCTTCTCGTTTAAAAAAAATATTCGCTTCCAATTTTTCAGACAAAAACTGATTTTTTTGTAATGGCGTTTCCAAAACAACTTCTCTTAAAAGAGCTGCTGCTTTTTTCACGTTTTCTAAAGTAATACATTGCGTTTTTGT
>CAKZQD010000165.1 GCA_937139485.1 uncultured Bacteroidota bacterium
AACGCCTTTGCGTCAGATGAAGCTATCACCATTTCTGGGAATTCGTTGGCTAAAAACTACAAAGCCACTATGGCGTTGGTAGAAGAAATTTTATTGGAACCTCGTTGGGATATGGATGAGTTTGCCTTATTAAAACAAAGTACGATTAGTCAAATTCAGCGTCAAAAGGGAAATCCTAATAGCATTGCTTCTATTGAGTTTGCAAAATTGACTTATGGTGACGACCATATTTTATCTAAAAATAATGTAGGTACCGAAACTTCTGTTGGTTCAATCACTATTGAAGACCTCCAAGCCTATTATAACAACTATATATCGCCAACAGTGACTAATTTTCATATTGTAGGCGATATTTCTCAAAAAGAAGTGATTTCGTCATTAGATAATCTAAACAACAATTGGGAAGCCAAAACGGTAACCATTCCAGAAGTTGCTGAACCTGAAGCACCAACGGTTTCTAAAGTTTATTTTTACGATGTGCCAAATGCAAAGCAATCGGTTATTAGGTTTGGGTATCCTGCTTTAGCAGCCACAGATGCCGATTATTATCCTGCTAGGGTGCTTAATTACAGACTTGGTGGTGGTGGATTTGCATCGCAGCTTACGCAAGAACTTAGAGAAGGTAAAGGGTATACCTATGGCATTGGTTCTGGCTTTTCTGGGTCGACTATTAAAGGGCCTTTTACTATTTCAAGTGGTGTAAGGTCTAATGTTACTTATGAATCGGCAAGTTTGGTAAAAGAAATTGTTGAGAATTATGGCAAAAATTATACTGAAAAAGATTTAGAAATCACCAAAGGGTTTATGATTAAAAGTAACGCTAGAGCTTTTGAAACCTTAGGGTCAAAACTAGGCATGCTGAATAATATTAGCAATTATAACTTACCAGATGATTATGTAAAACAACGTGAAGCCATTGTAAAAGCAATGACCGTTGAAGACATTAAACAATTGGCTGAAAAATATTTGGATGTCAATAAAATGAACTACATGGTTATAGGTGATGCCAAAACTCAAATGGATAAATTAGAAGCATTAGGTTTTGGAAAACCGATACTTTTAAATGAGGTTGACGGAAAAGTTAATATTGAGCAGTAATGAGCAAAAAATCTTTCTGAACAATGACTTATTGGAAAAAGGATTCTATTTTAAACAACTATAATAGCAATACTAAACCTTCAGAAATCTTTAAAGAAGTATGTGATTTAATTGGAAATTACTATACTAAAAAGGGGTGGAAATATTCAAAGAGTAGACCTAAGATAATTTACAACAATAGTGACTTAACAATAGAAATTAATTTTTGGAGTTCTCGAAGTAATATGGCAGGTTCTTTTGTTCATTTGGAAATATTACCATATGTCTGTTCAAAAAAGTTAAAAAAATGGATTAAGGAAAACAAAATTGGAAGAAATCAATTTATTTATTCTCCAAAAAAATCATCACAAATAGTCAACAATTAAGCTTTTTGATTGGTTTAATTTATGTGCAAGAAGTGCAAATTTCTATTATCAGACATATTTTAGATTTATGTTGTACTTTGTAAAATTAGGCTATATTATGTTAGCAAATCATTAAAAAAAACAAAAACAATTATGTGGAAATCAGCCATTTTCTTAATCTTTACTTTATTAATAGTGCCATTTATAAGCTTTAAATTTGATAATTCTCTAACAGAATTACAATTGCAAACTTTAGAAATTTTACTTTGGACTTATGGAATTGCAGCAGCACTTACATTTATTATAAGTACAATTACCGACAATTATAGCCAAGTAGATAAATTTTGGAGTATTATTCCAGTTCCTTATGTTTGGATAGTTGCTCATTTTGCAAGCTATGAACCAAGAATTGTTTTAATGGCAGTTTTAGTTACAATTTGGGTAATAAGACTTACTTATAATTTTGGAAGAAGAGGTGGTTATTCTTGGAAATTTTGGACAGGAGAAGAAGATTATCGTTGGGCAATATTAAGAGCAAAACCAGAATTTCAAGCAAAATGGAAATGGATTACTTTTAATTTATTATTTATATCTGCTTACCAAATGGGTTTAATTTTATTGTTTACACTTCAAGCTTTAAAGGCTATGGATAGTACAATTCCTTTTGGTGTTTTTGATTACATATTAGCGGCTCTTCTTGTAGGTTTTGTTATTATGGAGTTTATTGCAGACGGACAGCAATATAAATATCAAGAAGAAAAATATAGACAAAGAAATACAGGCAAGTTAGATAAATTTCACGAAGTTGGTTTTACACATACAGGTTTATGGGCATTTATGGCGCACCCAAATTATGCAGCAGAACAAAGTGTTTGGATTGTATTTTATTTCTTTTCTGTAGTAGCTACCGGAAATTGGATAAATTGGTCTATTACAGGTTGTTTACTTTTAGTAATACTTTTTGAAAGAAGTGCAGTTTTTAGTGAAGAAGAAACAACAAAAAAATATCCTTTATACAAAAGATACCTCAAAGAAGTAGGAAGATTTGTTCCTTATAAAGGTAAATTCAAATTATAAACTTTCTAATAAAACTATCTGATTATAAAAATAAGGTCTTGAAATTTCAAGACCTTATTTTTTTTGTAGTATTGTTTAGGCAAAAAATGATACAAAAAAAAGGCGCATTTTTCAATGCGCCTTTAAATTTTACTAGATTTTTATTTAGAGAACTCTTACGTTTACTGCATTTAATCCTTTTTTACCTTCTTGAAGGTCAAATTCAACGTTATCGCCTTCACGAATTTCGTCTTCTAATCCTGTAACGTGTACAAAATGTTCTTTGTTTGTGTCTTCTTCAATAATGAAACCAAAACCTTTAGCATCATTAAAGAACTTTACTGTTCCTTTGTTCATTTAATTTAATTAATAATTTTTAAAAATACGCTCTCTCTATATAGAAAGAACAGTGCAAAGGTACACTATTTTATTTAGTAATAGATTTTTTATTGATAAAATAAAAAATATAGCTAGTAATTTCTACTTAAAACTAAGCTATTACTTAACAATAAGTTTAATAAATAACTCACTTCCTTTTCTTGGTTCTATAGAATTTGTAGCATTTTCCATAGTTTTAATATCAAAACTCTCATTGAATAGATTTGTGTATTCTGCTTTGCTTCCTCCAAAAGGTGGATGCTCTGTATTTAAAGCTTTGTTAAATAAAAGACCTACTAATTTACCATTCGGTTTTAGTAAGCTTTTCATTTTAGAAACATATTGCTTTCTTAAATTAACGCTAATTGCACAAAAAAAAGTTTGCTCTATAATCAAATCATAATTTCCTTCGTGTTCAAAAAAATCAACTTGATGCAAATGTTTTTTAGGGAAATCGGCTACTCTTTTAGCCAGTCCATCTAGTGCAGTTTTTGCCCAGTCTATTACGTGTACATTTTTAAAACCCAACTTATGAAGATATTCTGCTTCATAAGCATTTCCAGCTCCAGGTATTAATATTTTAATGTTTTTGTCTTTTAATTGGTCAAAATATTCTTTTAAAGGAGTACTTATACTACCAATATCCCACCCAATATTATTGCTTGTATATTTTTCTTGCCAAAAATTAATTTTTTGTGTGTTCATAATATGCAAAATTAAGTAAAAAACTTAACTTTGTGCTATACAAAACTTTAACAAGCCATGGCTAACAACACAAAACGAACACTTTATTTAATTTTTATTTTTATTTTATTGCTTACAAATATCGTAGCAGGTTATTTTTGGTTAAATAGCAATAAAGATAATGATAAATTAACTGCAGAAAAAAGCGAATTACAAACAGAATATTTAGGTGTACAACAAAATTTGAATACACAAATAGCTGCTTTAACAGAAATGAAAGGTAAAAATGCTAAATTGGATAGCATCATTTCTATTCGTGAAAAAGAAATTACAGACCAACAAGCTAAAATTACAAAACTATTCAAACAGAAAAACTTTACAGCTTCAGAATTAAAAAAGGCAAAAGACATGATTTCAAGCCTAGAAATGCAAAATACAGGTTTTATGATCAAAATTGATTCATTAAATAAGTATGCAGATCAGCTATTTTTAGAAAAGCAAGGTTTAGAAACTGATTTAAACACTCAAAAAGAAGTTAATGCCAATTTAGAAGATAAAAATAAATATTTAGATGATAAATTTGAACTAGGCGCACTTTTAAGAGCAGACGAACTTACAATGAACGGAATTTTTGTTAAGAAAAATGGCGTTGAAAAAAATATTAATAGAATTAAAAAAGTAGAGAAACTAAAAATTTGTTATCAAACAGGCGATAATAAAGTAAGAGAAAATGGTCAAGCAACTATGTATTTAATTATAAATACACCAAACGGACAAACATTGTATAACGAAGCAAATGGTTCGGGAACTATGAAGAGTAAAAGCGGTGAAACAATTAGATATTCTAAAAAAGCTGAGTTTGATTTTGATGGAAAAAATAAGAACATTTGTATTTACTGGACACAAGACTTTGTTAATCCAGGAGTTTATAAAGCCTTAGTTTTTCAAGATGGTTATTTAGTAGGCGAAAGTTCAACAGAATTGAAATAATGAGCAAAAATAAAAAGCCTTTAATATTAGTAGTAAATGATGACGGAATTACTGCACCGGGAATAAAAGCACTTATTGAAGTTGCCGAAAAAATTGGAGAAGTTGTAGTAGTTGCACCAGATTCGCCACAAAGTGGAATGGGACACGCCATTACACTAGGAAAACCACTAAGATTAAAAGAAAATAAACTTTTTGAGCCAATTAAAGCCTATGAATGTTCTGGTACGCCAGTAGATTGTGTAAAAATAGCTGTAGATAAAGTACTAAAAAGAAAGCCAGATTTATGTATTTCTGGAGTTAATCATGGTTCAAATTCTTCTATAAATGTTATTTATTCTGGTACAATGTCTGCCGCTGTAGAAGCAGCACTAGAAGGCATTCCATCTATTGGGTTTTCTTTATTAGATTTTAGTTGGGAAGCAGATTTTTCTCACGCCAAAGAATATATTGAAAAAATAATAACACAGGTTTTAATAAACGGATTGGCAGAAGATACCTTATTGAATGTAAATATTCCTGCAAAAACGGAAGAAAGCTTAAAAGGAATGAAAATTTGCAGACAAGCTTATGCAAAATGGCAAGAAGAGTTTGATGAGCGAAAAGATCCTCACGGAAGACCATATTACTGGCTAACAGGGAAGTTTGTAAACAAAGATAAAGGTGAAGATACAGACGAATATGCATTGGCAAATAATTTTGTATCTGTAGTGCCAGTAAAATTTGATTTAACTGCTCACCAAGGAATAAACCACATAAACCAACATTGGGATTTTGACTAAACACAATAAACAAGTATTAAAAGGTGCTCTTATTGGAACATTAGTTCCTATTTTTTCTGCTATAACATTTAAGTTCGTGCTTTCAATTTTTCCTAGATTTCGTTTCTTTAAAATTGTAGAACTTAAAGATATTTTAAATAGTTCAGATTTAATTTCTACATTTATTCAATTTGGAATAGTTGGAAATTTACTTATTTTCTTTTACTATATGCAAAAAGCTAATCAATTGGTACAAAAAGGTATCGTCTTACCTACTTTAATTTTTACAATTTTAGCCATCTATTTCAAACTTTTTTAAAATTTAGTTTTATGAAGTATTATCTTATAGCAGGAGAAGCTTCTGGCGATTTACACGGCTCCAATTTAATGAAAGCAATTTTAGCTAAAGACCCGCAAGCAAAATTTCGTTTTTGGGGAGGAGAAAAAATGGCAAAAGTTGGAGGTGAACAAGTAGAACACTATAAGAATACTGCTTTCATGGGTTTTTTAGAAGTAATTAAAAACCTAAGAACAATACTTTCGTTTATAAAAAACTGTAAAGTAGATATTTCTAATTGGAAACCAGATGTTTTAATATTAATAGATTACCCTGGTTTTAATATGCGTATAGCTAAATATGCAAAGAAAAATGGCTTTAAAGTAGTATATTATATTTCTCCTCAAGTTTGGGCCTGGAAAGAAAACAGAGTAAAAAAAATAAAGCAATATGTAGATAAAATGCTTGTTATTTTGCCTTTCGAAAAAGCTTTTTACAAAAACAATTGGAATTATGAAGTAGATTTTGTTGGTCATCCACTTTTAGATGAAATATCAAATAATGATGATTATACTATTCAACTTCAAAATAATGATAAACCCGTAATAGCATTATTGCCTGGAAGTAGAGTACAGGAAATTAACAAAATACTTCCCGAAATGCTCAAAATGGTTACAAAATACCCAGATTATCATTTTGTACTTGCTGGATTAGGACATCTGGGAAAAGATTTTTATAAAAACGCCATAGCTAATTTACCAGTAGAAATTGTAATAGATAAAACTTATTCTGTATTAAATACAGCCTATGCAGCCTTGGTAGCTTCTGGTACAGCTACATTAGAAGCAGCATTGTTTGATACGCCAATGGTTGTATGTTATAAAGGAAGTGCTATTTCTTATCATATTGGAAAATACTTAGTAGATATTAAATATATTTCTTTAGTAAATTTAATTTTAGATAAACCCGTTATTAAAGAACTTATTCAAAATGATTTAAATGAAGTAGAATTAGAAAAAGCTTTAAATACTGTTTTGAATTTGTCTAACCAATATTTGATAAGAGAAGAATTTAGAAAGCTAAAACAAATGCTCGGAAATAATGGAGCATCGGAAAGAGCAGCAGAAATAATTTCTAAAATTTTATAATACAGTCAAATTCATTTTCTTCTTCGTCTTGATATTCTTCTTCTTCAGGACTTTTGTAAATTGGAGCTTCTGTGCTTGTTTTCTTTTTAGGTTTTCTTTTACTAAAAGCATCATCATCATCGCCAGATCTGTTTTGAAATTGTGCATTTCTAGGTAAAAAAAATAAATAATTTTCAGCAGCATTCCATATTAAAGGATCTTTTTTCTTTTTTCCTAAATGAACTGTTAAACCAGCTGAAAAACTAACAAAAGCATCATTATATTTATTTGCAGTAACATCTGGTTTATAATTATCCAAAAAATCTGTTTTTGAAAAATTTAGTTTAGCTCTTACATTTATGTCTATATTTTTGAGTAAATATAGTTTAACTCCTCCAAAAAACTGGTATATTAAATGCCAATTTTTATTAGGAATTTCAATTTTTGTATCTAAAATAATTGACTTAGAAAAATTATTTTTAAATGCTCCAATACCAACGCCACCAAAAGGTTGTAAAAAATTACTTATTTTATTAAACCTAAGAATATTAAAAAGATAAACTTCTCCGCCTGCCAAAAATCTAAATCCATTATTATTAAAAGAATTCATTTCTGGTGTTTCTGCTCCTTTTAAATTAACGAAACTTAAATCTGTAAATAAAGATAATGCACTAGTTAAATGATAATTAGCTTTAAAACTAAATGTTGTACTTGCTTTACTTTTTATATCGCCATAAAACAAAGCTATACCAAAATCAAAATCTAGGCTTACACGCTTAAATTCATTTTTAGTAACATTTTGTGACTTTAATGATGTATTAAAGTAAAAAAGCAAAATGACAATGAAAGATATTTTTTTCATAAAGGAATGTAAAGAAAATACTTTTTTCGATAAAAAATAAAATGAAACCCAAAACTATTTTTTCAAAATGGTCAATTTGTTTTATATATTTGATAAAAAACAAAAAATGAAGCAAAATATACTTTTAATTTTAGTAACTATTTTTGGAATACAACTAAATGCACAATTGGTTTCTTATGAAAAAATTGATTCATTTACTGTTGCAGAATTACAAGCACAAATAGTTGCAATAGGTTTTGGATCATTATTAACTCCTGAATATCCAGTAGATTTATATAGAGTAATGTATAGAACAGAATTTTTAGATTCTACAACTGTAATTTCTGGTGCATTGGCGGTTCCGAGAAATACAATATGCAAAGTCCCAATGGTTAACTATGCGCATGGTACATCTTCAAAAAAATTAAATGTTCCTTCTTATGATGGAGCCGAAAAAAATATAGTAGTTTTCTTTGCTTCAATAGGAAATGTTGTATGTGCTTCAGATTTTATTGGTTTAGGTGCTTCAAATATTTCTCTACATCCATATATGCACGGTTTTTCTCAGGCACATTCTTCATTAAATATTATGAGAGCTACAAGAGAATTAAAAAATGAATTAGATATAAATTTAGGAAATCAAATTTATTCATTTGGATATTCGCAAGGTGGTTTTGTTTCTGCAATGTTAGTAAAATATATTGAGCAATGGTACTCAGATGAATTTAAAATTACAGCTGCGGCTCCAATGTCTGGGCCGTACAATATTCATGGCGCACAATACGAAATGGTAAATTCTGGAAAACCATACGCTACTCCAGGTTATCTACCTTACATTATATTTAGCTATCAAATGATGTATGGCGGTTTGTATGATAATGTTTCAGAAATTTTTAAAAATCCTTATGATACTTTGATGCCTATTTTATTTGAAGGACATCAAAATAGTATTGGTTATATAAGTGGTGAGGCTGCACCTATTCCTACCGACATGATTATCGATTCTGTACAAAATGATATAAATACAAATCCTTATCATAAATTTAGATTGGCTTTATTTGATAATGATTTATTGCGCTGGACACCAAAAACACCAATGAAACTATTATACTGCGAAGGAGATGAGCAAGTTTCCTATAGAAATTCACAAATTGCTGATTCACTTTGGAATTATAATGGTGCAAATAATATCTCTAGCATAAATCATGGTGATTTTACACATAGTTCTTGTCTTCCTTTTGCGCTTTTAGCGGGTTTAGATTTTTTTAAAAGCTTTGGTAATAATGGTGTCGAGATTGTTGTAGAATACAATGAAAACAATAATTCTTTTGAAGCTAGTATTTTACACGATGAAATTGCTGACTATGATATTGCTTGGAGTAATGGGATTAACACTCCAATATTATCAAATATAAGTTCAGAAACCAATTATACAATTAGTGCTACACACAAAACAAAGGGTTGTAGTTCATCAAAAAAAGTAAATAAACAAACTGTGGTTTCTATTCAAGCTATAAATTCGATTAGTGAATTTGCTATATATCCAAATCCTGCAAAAAATATATTAAATCTCATAGCAGATTTTGGAGAACGCACTCTAGATATTTATAATGTGCTAGGCGCAAAAGTTTATTCTAAAACTATAAATTCTGGAACTACGCAATTGAATATTAGTAAACTAGCAAAAGGAACATATTATTTACAAATACAAGAAACAGGAATTATTGAAAAATTTATTGTAGAATAAAATACTTTTCGTTTAATTTTGATTAAATCCAATACATTTTTTAAAATTATTAGCAAATTAATCAGTAAATATTTTTTAGGATTACCCATTAAAGCCACAAACTATTGATTTGAATAGAATTTTCACATTAACAAGCTACCGTCATTCCAAAAAATTGAGGAGGCACGGAGCAATTTATTTGGAATCTTTCACATTTTTTTTAAGCTTTAAGCATTTCTACTAGATTCTGAATATTTTTTCGTAGCTCAAAAATTTTAAAATAACGTCCCAATTGTAACTATGTTAACACTTTGAGATTAATATTGGTAATCTTAATAATTTAAAAACAAAAGAAAGAATCGCAGTTTAATTTATTTTCTACAAAAAAGAACATCTAGCACAAATTAAAATGCCGTACAATTTTAATTGTACGGCATTTTAAAACTTATTAAAGTAGGTATAAAAAAATCTTACTTTGTTCTTCCTATATATTTTTCAATATCTTGTGCAAACTGACTATTTGGAAAGTCTTTTAAAATTTTTGCATAAAAAGTGTTTGCTTGTTTTTTATCGCCATTCATTTCAAATGCTATTCCAGCTTTTTTTAGTAAAAAAGGAGCAGAAGCTTCATTATTAGAAAAATTTGCAGCTTTTTTGTAGTTTGCCAAAGCAGCATCAGTTTTACCCGATTCCATTTGTGCATCTGCTAAAACTCCTAAAGATAAAGAACCAAGAATGTCTTCATTGGTACTGAAAGCGTTTAAATGATCAATAGCTTCTTCAAAGTTTCCTAAATTATAATAAGAAATACCAGCGTAATAATGTGCTAAATTTCCAGCTTTTGTTCCACCATGATCTTCAATAATTTCTAAAAAACCACCAGCACTATTTAATGCTAAATCAAAACTATCTTGTTCAAAGTAGTATTGCGCATCAAACATTGCATTGTTTGCTTCCATTTCTGCTTTTGGCATAAATATAGCTGTGTAATATACTATACCAGCAACTAATAGAACTATTACAGCAGTTCCAATTAATACGGCATTTTTATTTTTTTCAAAAAAGCTTTGAAGTTTTTCTACTGCTGTTAATTCTACTGCAGGGTCTAAGTTTGTATCTTTTGTAGACATTTATTTTATTTGTTTATTAGTTTTTAATAAAAGGATAATTCTCTTGTGTGTAAATATATTCGTAAACAGCACTATCATCCGGAAATTTAGAATTTTCAGCAAAATCTACACAAGCATCTATTTCTTGCTTAACTTTTTGTTGAATAGCCTTTATTTCTTTATCTGTAGCGTATTTTTTCTTTTTAATAGTATCTAGAACTTGAATAATTGGATCTAATTTTTTATAGTCTTCAACTTCATCTTTTGTTCTATACTTTTGTGGGTCAGACATTGAATGCCCTTTATATCTGTAGGTTCTTATTTCTAAGAATACTGGTTGTGGCTTTTTTCTTACCAATTCTACCATTTCTGTCATTACGTTATGAACTTCTTCAACATTCATACCATCTACTGCTCTTGAAGGAATGCCAAATGCATGACCAAGTTCAAACATATCTTTTGTACCTGCGGCTCTTTTTACAGAAGTACCCATTGCGTAGCCGTTATTTTCTACTATATATATGATAGGAATTTCCCAAATTTTTGCAAGGTTAAAAGATTCATGCAAAATTCCTTGCCAAGTAGCTCCGTCTCCAAACATAGCAACTGTTACATTGTCTGTTCCTTTATATTTTTCTGCGAAAGCTATTCCAGAACCCATTCCTATTTGAGCACCAACAATACCGTGACCACCCATAAAATAATTTTCTTTATCAAAAAAGTGCATTGAACCACCTTTTCCACCAACACAACCATCTACTTTTCCAAAAAGTTCTGCCATTCCAGCATTTGCACTCATACCTCTTGCTAGTGCCAAGGCGTGACATCTATATGCTGTAATAATTGGATCTTCTTTTCTTGTAGCAGAAATTATTCCTGCTGCAAGTGCTTCTTGTCCTATATATAAATGACAAAAACCTCTAATTTTTTGTTGACCATAAAGCATTCCAGCTTTTTCCTCAAATTTTCTAGCCTTGAGCATTGTCTCATACCAAAAAAGATAGGTTTCTTTTGTTATTTTTGCTTTCGCCATTTTAAGATTGGTTTAATTTAGCTGCCAAAAGTAATGAATATTAAACAAATACATCTAGTAAATTATAAAAATCATCAAAATTTAAAGCTAATTTTTGAAAAAAATGTAGTTTGTTTTGTTGGTTTGAATGGTATAGGCAAAACAAATATTCTTGATGCTATATATTATAGTTGTATTGGTAAAAGCTATTTTGCTAGTGTTGACAAAAATTGTGTCAACTATGATGCACAGTTTTTTAGACTTAAAACCAATTTTGTGGATAATGAAATTGTAATTACTTATGAAAAGGGAAAACGAAAAAAAATTAACTTAAATGAAGTACCAGTTACCAAATTATCTAATTATTTAGGAAATTTTCCAGTTGTGGTTATTGCACCAGATGACAATATACTTATTTTAGGCAACTCTGAAGATAGAAGAAAATTTATAGATCAAACATTAATGCAAACAGACAAAAAATATGCTTCTGTACTGGTTAAATATGCAAAGATATTGCAACAAAGAAATGCATTACTAAAAAATGCTGAAAAGCAAGGTTTAGATTTATCATTATTAGAAATTTATACTGAAAATCTTATTCCTCTGGGAAATGAGATTTTTAAAGCCCGAAAAGAATTTGTAGCTCAATTGAATATTTATTTCAACAAAGCCTACAAGGAAATTTCTTTAGAAAGAGAAGTTTTAAGCCTTGAATATGTATCTGCATTGACAAATAATAGTTTTGAGCAATTGTTAAAAAACTGTTTAAATAAAGACCGTATTTTGAAAAGAACAACAGAAGGCGTGCATAAAGACGATTTACTTTTTTTAATGAACGATTCTAAAATTAAATCTTTTGGAAGCCAAGGACAACAAAAAACTTTTTTATTGGCACTAAAATTGGCGCAATATTATTACTTAAAAGAAAAACTAAACAAAGCTACAACTTTTATAATAGATGACATTTTTGACAAATTAGATGCAGATAGGAGCAAAAGTCTTATTAAATTTGTATGCGAAAACTTAGAACAGGTATTTATAAGTCATACAAATAAAGAAATGCTTGAAAAAAGCTTTAAAAATTTTGATTTTCAATTGATAAATATATAATGAACGATAATTTTAAAACATTGGGTGATGCTCTTTCAGAATTTTCTGGACAAAAAAAACTAAAAAATTCTGTCGCAGAAGTTAGGCTAGTTACTTTTTGGAAAGAACTCATGGGCGATTTAGTAGATAAATATACCGAAAGTTTATACTTAAAAAACAATGTATTATTTGTAAAAGTGGGTCCAGATGCTTTAAAAAATGAATTGCTTTATTCAAAAGAAACAATCATAGAAAAAATTAACCTTAAATTTGGGTCTAATTTAGTTCAAAAACTCGTAATTCAATAAATGAGATTTTTATTATTATTTATAATCACTTTTTCTCTTCAGTCTATTTTTGGTCAAAATACTTTGTTGTACAAAATTAAAAAAGGAGAAACTTTATATAAGTTATCTAAAATTTATAGTATTTCAATTGAAGAAATTCAAGCATTAAATGATATAGAAAAAAATGAAGTAAAACCAGGACAAGAAATAAAAATAGAATATACGATTTCTGAAAATGAGATAAAAAATAATACAAATATTTATCACAAAGAACTAAAAGAAAAAAGTATTGCAGATAATGAAGCATATTTAAAGAATAAAATTGCTGATTTTGAAAAACAAAAAACTAAACTGATAAATGGAAAAGATGATTTAGAACTCATGAATTTGTCTAAATCTAAACGCAAACTACAAGATTCTATAAGTAAGTACAACAATATTGCACTTGCTGAAATAACTGCTTTAAGTGATAAAATTAATTTATTTGAATCTCAGAATAAATTAAATGATACCATTGTAATTCAAAACTCTGATACTGCTACTTTAGAGAAAAAGGAGGAAGAAGAAATTGATCCTATTGCTGCTAGAATTGCAGAAAACGCAAGATTGAGAAAGGAAAATGCAGCAAAACTAAAAGAGTTAGAAAGGTTGCTACAGGAAGCAGAAGAAAAAGAAAGACTAGAAAAACTAAGAAAAAAAGAAGAAAAACTAGCAAAAGCTGAACTTGAAAAAGAAAAAAAGAGAAAAGAAAAAGAAGCAGCAAAAAAAGCTAAAGAAGAACTTTTAAAAG
>CAKZQD010000166.1 GCA_937139485.1 uncultured Bacteroidota bacterium
ACACGTTTTTCTAAAACTGCCAAAAGCATATTCAAGCGTTTAGCATCAAAACCTGTAGAACTTCTTTGAGGTGTGCCATAAAAAGCTGTTGAAACCAAGGCTTGAACTTCTACCAGCATTGGGCGCATGCCTTCCATTGTAGCAGCTATACAAATACCGCCAAGGTTTGTGTCTTTTTGTGTAATTAATATTTCTGATGGGTTATCTACTATGCGCAATCCTTGACTTTGCATTTCATATAAACCAAGCTCGGCAGTAGATCCAAAACGATTTTTTTGTGTTCTTAATATTCTATATATGTGATTTCTGTCGCCTTCAAATTGTAAAACCGTGTCTACAATATGTTCTAATACTTTTGGTCCAGCTATGGCACCATCTTTAGTAATATGACCAACTAAAAATACAGGCGTATTGCTTTCTTTGGCAAAGCGTTGAAACTCGTTGGTGGTTTCTCTAATTTGTGAAACACTTCCCGGTGCAGATTCTATATTTCGTGAATGCATGGTTTGCACAGAATCTACTATTACTATTTGTGGTTGTACTTCTTTTATAAAATGAAATATTTTGTGTGTAGCCGTTTCGGTAAGTAAATATAAATTGTCGTTTTCTATACCAAGGCGTGATGCACGTTGCTTTATTTGGTTTTGGCTTTCTTCTCCACTAATGTAAAGAATTTTTAAATGCTTTAGCGAAAGTGCTATTTGAAGCAATAATGTCGATTTTCCTATTCCAGGTTCTCCACCTATTAAAACCAAAGAACCCGGAACTATTCCGCCACCAAGAACTCTATTTAATTCACTATCTAAAGTTACTATTCGATAGCTTTCTTGCTGCTGTATTTCTGAAAGTTTTTGAGGTTTAGACTGTGCGCTTCTATCTTCATTTCTCCAAAGTTGCTTTACTTCTTCTTCCTTTTTTGCATTTCCAGTTTCTAGTACTTCTTCTACTATGCTGTTCCATTCTTGGCAAGCATTGCATTTACCACTCATATATGAATGAACGGTTCCGCAAGATTGACATACATAAGTTTTTTTTACTTTAGCCATTTTGTAAAATTAATTGTTTTTTAATTTATACTGCAAATATTATTTTGTAAGCCGCACTGTATTTGTGGTTTTCTATTTGTTAATGATTGAATGATTGAATGCTTTAATGATTGAATGATTGAGTGCTTGAATGATCAATATCCTTGCAAATAACTATATTTATGCCATGAAAAATTACGATTGGTATCTTTTTGACTTAGATAATACGATTTTAGATTTTAGTGAAACTGCACGGCTAGCTTTTATAGATATGGCTTCGTTTTTTAATTTAGAACATATCGAAGACGTATATCATATTTATAATAAAATAAATAAAAAATATTGGAGCGAATATGAAAGGGGTTTTATTGATGCAGATATGGTAAAGCTTGGTCGGTTTAAAGAATTTAGTGAAACCATAAATATTCCTTTAGAAGCAGAACAAATGAGCGAGAAATATGCTGAATTTGTTCTGAAACACTCTTTTATTATCCAAGATACTTTAGATGTAATTCATTATTTAAAAGATAAAGCAAACTTGGCAATAATTACCAATGGTTTAAGCAAGATGCAGCATTCCAGAATAGCAAAACATCAATTAAAACCTTTTTTTAAGCATGTATTTATTTCTGATGAAATAGGCGTGTCTAAGCCCGATGCTCGTTTTTTTGAAATAGTGCATCAAAAAATTGGTTTGCCAGCCAAAAATAAAGTTCTGGTATGCGGAGACAATCCACATTCTGACATAAAAGGAGCAAATAGTTTTGGTTTTAGAACCTTGTTTTATAATTATTATCAAAAGTCAAGTAAAGATGTTGACGCACATTATAAACTTAATAATTGGAAGGATTTTTTTTAGCACAATTCTAAATTTTAAAATTACTTTTACGCTGTAAATAAAGCAAAGTAAAAATGTCTGTAAGAATAATAGTAACTGGAGGAACTTTTGATAAAGAATATAATATGATAGATGGTTCTTTACATTTTGACGAAACACATTTACCCGAAATTTTAAAATTGGGAAGGTGCACAGTAGATTATTCATTGCGTACTTTGATGATGATAGACAGCCTTGAAATGACAGATGACGATAGAGCTATTATAGCAAATAGTGCCAAAAAGTGTAAAGAAAAGCAAATAGTAATTACACACGGAACAGATACTATGACAGAAACGGCTCACTTTATTGCAGAAGCCAATATTCCAAAAACAATAGTAATAACTGGCGCAATGATTCCATATAAATTTGGTGCATCAGATGCGCTTTTTAATCTTGGAAGTGCAATGGCTTATGCGCAAACACTTGAGCATGGTGTTTATGTAGTTATGAATGGAAAGTTTCATCATTGGGACGAAGTAAAAAAGAATAGAAAAACAGGTTTTTTTGAAAACATCTAATCATCAATGCTAGAATGAATTTAATAAACAAAATTTTATTTTAAAACCGTTATAGCGTTTTTAAACAATAATTTCCGTAAATCGTAAATCAAAAATCGTATATAAAAAGTGGAGTCTATAAGTGTATTTGATATTATAAAAATAGGAATAGGACCTTCGAGTTCTCATACTATGGGACCTTGGAAAGCAGCTGCTATGTTTCTTTCTTTTTTAGATAAAAAAGTTTTAGATATAGAAAAACTAAACGTGAAACTATTTGGTTCTTTAGCTAAAACTGGGAGAGGACATGGAACTGGTGTTGCTATACTATTAGGTTTTTCAGGAGAAGATTATACCAAAATAGATCCTTTAACTATTGGCGAAAAAGTGGATAAAATTGTTTCTGAAAAAATCATTTATATTCAAGGAAAACATAAAATAGATTTCGATTCAGAAACAGACTTATTGTTTTTAAACAAAGAAACGCTTCAGTATCATCCAAATGGAATGCGTTTTGAAGTCGTTTTAAAAAATGGTGAAACTATTTCTAAAGAATACTTTTCTGTTGGCGGTGGCTTTGTAGTTTCAGATATGGAATTAACCAATCAAGTATTACATCAAACAAAATATCCTTGTCATTCTGGGCAAGATATTATAGACAATTGCAAACGTTTAAATTTAGAAATTCCAGAATTGGTTTTACTCAATGAACAGGCTTGGCGCACAGAAAAAGAAATTAGAGCGCAAGTAAATATGATTTGGGAAGAAATAAAAGGCTGTGTTTTTAGAGGCACAAAAAGAAAAGGCGTTTTACCAGGTGGACTCAATGTAAGAAGGCGAGCTTATGATATGAACAAGAAATTGCTTGGAGGAAAAAGTAGTGCCAATTTTGAGGATTGGATTACAGCTATAAAAAACGGAAGGCAAGACTTTAATACCGTAAACAAATGGATAAGCACATTTGCTATAGCTGTAAATGAAGAAAATGCAGCATTAGGAAGAATAGTAACAGCACCTACAAACGGAGCCTCAGGTGTAATTCCAGCAGTAATGATGTATGCGTACTGTTTTCTTGATGTATTTGATGAAGACAATATTTTAGACTTTATACTTATTGCTGGCGAAATAGGAACACTTTATAAGAAAAAAGCTACAATTTCTGCAGCAATGGGCGGTTGCCAAGCAGAAATAGGCGTTTCAAGTTCTATGGCGGCAGGTGCTTTGGCTTATGTTTTAGGTGGAAATACAAAACAAATTTTACAAGCAGCAGAAATAGCTATGGAGCATCATCTGGGAATGACCTGCGACCCAATAGGCGGCCTTGTGCAAATACCGTGTATAGAAAGAAATTCTATGGGTGCTATAAAAGCTATTACAGCAGCAAATATTGCAGTAGAAGATATTACAGACACTTCAAAAATTACGCTTGACGATGTGATTGCATCTATGTGGGAAACAGCACAAGATATGAATGGAAAATACAAAGAAACCTCTGAAGGAGGCTTGGCTAAAATTCCTGTTAATATTCCTAATTGTTAAGGAAATAGAATATTTTTTTGAAGGCTGCCTCGCCCTGAAATAGGTTTACACATAAAACCTTAAAAAAAATGGAAAAAGCAAAACTTGAAAAGCTAAAACAAAAAACAAGTCATTTTTACTTTAGGGAATAAAAACAAAGCTTAAATTACATAGACTTTGACGGATGTAGTTTATTACGGGACTAATTGCTGGGTTGTGTCGACCGCTCATAGTGCTGTTTATTATAGTTTTTTATTAGTTATACATTAATCATAGTTTTAAAAAAATGATGAATACCATTATTGTCATTACTTAAAGTTTCAAAATATGCCAATTGTTTAATTTCAGGAATTGCATTTTTCATCGCTATTGGATAATCACAAAATTCAAACAAATCAATATCATTAACATCATCTCCAAAACATATTCTCTTTGAATAATTTATATGATGTTTTTCTAAATATTTTAAAGCCTTACTTTTCGAAGTTTGTTTTGGCATTATTTGACATAAAGTATCTCCATCAGTAATTGTAATTTTTAAATCTTTTGAATAGTTTTCAGTAATAAATGTTTTTAAATCTAAGGAGGGAATGTCAATCAAAATTTTTGAAGATGCCTCAATTTTATAATCATCAAAATCAACTTTGTTTTCCATAGATTTATGCCAATGTCTTGTGAAGTGTGCATTTGTTTGACAAAGTCCATTGTATTCATATCCAAAAGTAATTTTTGTAAATTCATTGGTTAATTCTGTGTAAATATTTTCAATATCTTTTTTTGTGATTATAAATTGTTTAACTTTTTTATTCTTAAAGTATATTTCAGCTCCATTTAATAATATCAAGGATATCTTTTCTAAGGTTGTTTTACTGAAATATTTTTGTGTTGCTCGGTAAGGTCTTGCTGTTGCAATAACAACATTCTTATTTAAGCTTATTAATTTTTCTATAATTTCAAGATTTTCAAAAGGCATTTCTTTCCTTGAATCTAGAGTAGTTCTATCTAAATCAAAAAAAATTGCACCTATAGAATTTAAATCTATCATTCGATTTTTTTTGTTAACTATAAGGTTCAAATAACCTAACCTCCATTTTTTAGACCTTACGATTATATTTTACTTTATGCGCACTAAGGTAAATAATCTAATGATTTTTTTATAATATTTATGTTTTTAATTGCTACTTGTGTAAGATTTTAATCATAATGTGTTTGTTTTTTATGGTATTCTTGAATCTTATACTTCAATTTCTGTTGTTTTGATGCTTTTGTGTCTTAGTATTTTACTTATAATTTAACCGTGTTGGTGTTTTTGAGGTGCAACTATTGCAAGTAGCTTTATGGTTTTGCTTCAAAATTTTTCAAAAATGCCATTTTGTCAAAGATTAGTAATTGTTTGCCTTTTACATGCGCTTGTTTATTGTTTACACACGCTTCTTTACTAGTTAAATGCGCTTGTTTGCTGTTTGTAGGCACTTGTTTGTCATTTATCAATGAATTTAATGGTCAAACAAGCTGTGTTTTTCATTAAACAAGCAGTTTTTTAATTTAAAAAAGAGTTCTTATCTTTTAAACAATGGCTATTGATACATAAACAATTACTATTTCTAGCTTTGCAATAGTATTTATGCTGCAAAGAAGTTCTGAAATGAGTATTAAAACTGTGAAATGCTATAACTAAGCAATAATTAATAAAAAAAACACTAAGTAAAACGGGATGATTAAGTATAAATAATAAGTGACAATTGGTTTAAAATGAATTAAAAGCTATTAGAGAAGCTAAATAAAAGAATGGCTGATGATAATTGATACATTTTTCACATTCTGTTTAAAACTATAAGCACATTTTTTCATTCAATAAGCAGTGCTAAGCTACCTTTGTAAGCTAAACAAATATTTTATGAACTTTAATAATATTATAGTAGAGAAACAAACAAATATTCTCTACATCACTATCAATAGACCAAAAAACTTAAATGCTTTAAATTCTGAAACAATATCAGAATTAAGTCAAGCTATAGATTTGGTAAATGACGATAAGGAAATTAGAGCAGCAATTTTAACTGGTGCTGGCGAAAAGGCTTTTGTGGCAGGTGCAGATATTAAAGAATTTGCTTCGTTTAATGTAGCTGAAGGAAAACACCTAGCAGCAAACGGACAAGCTATTTTGTTTGATAAAATAGAACAATCTCAAAAACCTTTTATAGCATGTGTAAACGGCTATGCGCTGGGTGGCGGTTGTGAGCTGGCAATGGCTTGTCATATAAGAATAGCGAGTCCAAATGCTCTATTTGGTTTGCCTGAAGTAAGTTTGGGTTTAATACCTGGCTATGGTGGCACGCAGCGTTTGGTGCAGCTAGTAGGCAAAGGAAAAGCACTTCAAATGCTTATGACGGCAGAAATGGTAAAAGCAGAAGAGGCTTTGGATTTAGGTTTGGTTACAGATGTAGTAGCTTTTGGAGATTTGAAAGAAACTGCTGAAAAACTAGTAAAGAAAATTTCTAAAAACGCTCCGCTTGCTGTAGCAAAAGCTATTCAAGCAGTAAATGCTTTTAATGAAGATGGTGTAGATGGTTTCAAAAAAGAAATAGAACTGTTTGGAGAATGTTTCGACACCAAAGATTTTGTAGAAGGAACTACTGCGTTTATAGAAAAGAGAAAAGCTGAGTTTAAAGGAAAGTAAAAAATGGCTATTGGCGATTAGCTTTTGGCTTTTGGCTGAAGTTAGTTTTGAATATAAACAGCTTTATAATATTGAAAGGAAAAAAATGATTGTCCGTTAAAATACAGTAAGTCAAAATTTGCAGAGAATGTTTCACGCTCTAGCGTGATAAGAGGGCGATTCTTTGAAATTGTCACCCATCTACTTCCCTCAAGGGAAGAACAAGACTGGCAAATTATAACTCGAATATTTTTCTGTAACTAAAAGCGTAGTCATTGAAAAAAAATAATAAATAAAAATATAACGACTATAACAAAGCCAAAAGCTAACAGCCAGAGGCCAAAAGCCAACAAATATGAGAAAAGAAAAAGACACATTAGGATATGTAGAGGTACCTGCAGAAGCATATTGGGGAGCGCAAACACAACGTTCTATCCACAATTTTAAGATTAATCAGGAAAACGATAAAATGCCTATCGAAATAGTAAGAGCGTTTGCCGTTTTGAAGAAAGCAGCAGCTATGACTAATGCCGAAATAGGCGGTTTAGATGCCGAAAAAGCTGAAATGATAGGAAAAGTCTGCGATGAAATACTAGAAGGAAAACATGACGATCAGTTTCCGCTGGTAGTGTGGCAAACCGGTTCTGGTACACAGTCCAATATGAATGTAAACGAAGTGGTTTCGAACAGAGCACACGTTTTGAAAGGTGGAAAACTGACAGACGAGAAAAAATTTATGCATCCAAATGATGATGTGAATAAATCGCAATCGTCTAACGATACCTTTCCTACAGCTATGCATATAGCGGCTTATAGTATGCTGATGGAAGTTACTATTCCTGGAATTATTGAATTGAGAGACACGCTTCAAGCAAAATCTGAAGCTTTTAAAGATGTAGTAAAAATAGGTAGAACACACTTTATGGATGCTACACCATTGACAGTAGGTCAAGAGCTTTCTGGCTATGTTTCACAGCTAAATCACGGTTTGAGAGCTATTGAGCACACGCTAGATCATTTGTCTGAATTAGCACTTGGTGGAACTGCCGTAGGAACAGGTATCAACACACCAGAAGGATATGACGAAAACGTAGCTGACAATATTGCTGCACTTACTGGCTTACCTTTTTACACCGCAGAAAATAAATTTGAAGCCTTAGCTGCTCACGATGCTATAGTAGAAGCTCACGGAGCTTTGAAAACCGTAGCCGTAAGTTTAATGAAAATAGGAAACGATATTAGAATGCTGGCTTCTGGGCCTAGATGTGGCATTGGAGAATTAATTATTCCAGCAAACGAGCCAGGCTCTTCTATTATGCCAGGCAAAGTAAATCCTACACAATCAGAAGCCTTAACTATGGTTGCGGCACAAATTTTAGGAAACGATGTGGCAATAAATGTTGGTGGTTCAAACGGACATTTTGAATTAAATGTTTTCAAGCCAATGATGATTAAAAACTTCCTTCATTCTGCTAGATTGATTGGGGATGCATGTGCTTCTTTTAATGAGCATTGTGCTAGTGGTTTAGAACCAAACCTTGATAGAATAAAATACAATTTAGACAATTCATTGATGCTTGTTACGGCTTTAAACACCAAAATAGGATATTACAAAGCTGCTGAAATAGCAAATAAAGCACACGAAAAAGCTTGTACATTGAAAGAAATGGCTTTAGAATTAGGCTATTTAACTGCAGAAGAATTTGATGAGTGGGTTGTACCTGCAAATATGATTGGAAAAAAATAGTATCTTTATCAAATCCTAAATAGGAGTGAATTTATTTTTTAATTTAAAACAAATGAAATGATGAAAAAAATTACCCTACTAATGTTAGCTCTTTTTTTGGGCTACCATCTTCAAGCACAAATTTATTATTCAGAAGATTTTTCGACGCAAACTGCAGGTTCTGCGCCAGCTGGGTTTACCATCTTAAATGAAGATGCGTGTACACCAAATGCTCCTACAGTATATACCAACAATGCTTGGATAACGCTAGACGATGGTGCTCCACAAGGAAACTGCGCCAAAGCACAATCTTGGTCTTCGCCAGTAGGCTGTACGGTAGACGATTGGTTAATTACTCCTGTAATAAATTTAACTGGTGCCGTTTCCACTACAATGCTAAGTTGGAGTGGAAAATCTAACGATTCTTATCTTGAAACTTATGAAGTATTGGTATCCACTACAAATACCTTAAAAACAAGTTTTAGTGTTTTAACCACTATTACAGATGAGCCAGATGCATGGACAACGCATTCGCTGAGCCTTTCTGCTTATGTAGGCGGAAATATTTACATTGCCTTTAGATTAATTTCTTCAGACGAAGATGTTTGTTCTATTGACGATATACTGGTTTCTGGCACACCTGTAAGTAATTTAAGTTTAGAAAATACCAATATTAATGGTGCGGTAAAACAAACTCTAAATGGGTATATACCAAACTTTGTAGTAGATTTTACAGAAAAAACAAATGTTGTTTTTACGGTAGATGTAAAAAATACTGGCGGTGTAGCAGCGTCTTCTTTTATGATAGAAAGTACCGTATCTGACGAAACAGGTACCATTACAGATGTGGTAACCAATACCGTAAATGCAACAATTGCTCCTGGAGCGGTTTATACTTATACGCTACCAGCAAAAAATTTAAGTACGCTGTTTCCTGCTCAAGCTGCCGATGAAGTGTTTTTGGTGGAACACATTTTACTAAGCACTCCGTCAAACACTATCCTAAACGCCGGTGATTCTACAATAAACTTTATAGCTTCTCCTATTGCTAGTTTACCTGTTCCATTTAGCAGTTCATTTGAAATACAAGTAGCAGGTAATAATAATTTCGACCAAAGCACTTGGGGTTGGAAATATATAGACAACAATAATGACGATAATAGTTTTAAACCTTATAATTTCACTAATATTGCTAAACAAACAGGAGACTATTGTGTAATAGGTTCTATTATAAATGGCAATAGTTTAAGCCTTGGTGCTACAGATGAAACTCTACAGTCTCCAAACTTATCTTTTTCTGCTGGCGATCAACTAGATTTTAGCATTTATGCTTATGCATTTTCTGGTCAGACAGGAAGTATAGACTTGGTTTTAACAGATGAAACAGGGAGTTTCACGACCAACTTAGGAACAATTTCTGTAGGTGTAAATGATACTGTGCCTACTAAATATACTTTTTCTAGTACAATAGCTGCTACACAAAACGATTTTTTAGTAAACATAAATAAAACTTCGTCTGGTTTTATACTGCTCGATTTGTTTGAAATTGTTGTTAGTGCTCCTCCAGCTTGTAATGCAGGTGTTTTATCAACAGTAGGATTTCCTTTAAATCATTGTCCTGGAGATAGTTTTACTATATCAACAGATGGTTCAGAATCCACACAAAATGACTTTGCTTTAGTTTTTTCTCCTCAAGCAGGAGCTACTGGAGCAAATGGAACAGGATTTACAATATCTGGTGTTACTTTTCCTTATACAGGAGATGAAGGATTAAATGGTGTTTTAGCAGCTAATGGTGTACCAAACCTTTCAGGAAATTGGGCTGTTTATACATCTGCAAGAGATGCTGCAAATGCTATTTGTAGTCAATCAACAGATTCTGTTATTGTTAATTTCTTAGCTTCAAATGATCCTTTATGTGGAGGTGCTAATTCGCCTTGTGTAACTGCTGCAAATACTTATAATAATTTAGTTACAGCTGGTGGCGCACCTTGTGATGATGGGACAGGTTGTTCTACCACAGATGCGGGTTTTACAACTTTTGGTATTTTTGGATCTGAAGCTTATGAATTAACAGGTGTTCAGGCTGGTTTTGATTATACTTTTGATATGTGTTCTGGAACTGGTGCTGGTGCTTGGATACCTGCAATTACTATAGTTGCACCAAGTGGAGCTGTAGATGCTTTTAACTTAGGTACAACGGGTACTTTTTTAACGAATTGTTCTTTAAATTGGACTGCTACAGAAAGTGGAATGTACACTATTGTGATACACGAAGCTGGTTTGGCTTGTGGTACTGAAACTTCGGTAAACAATGGAAACCCAACGGTGACTTGTGGTGCAAATTCTGCTACTTGTTTGCCTTGTATTGCAGGTGGTTTAGTTTCTTCTTCTAATGTTGTAGTTTGTGGAACGGCACAAGATTCAATAGTTTTAGATGGCACTGAATCTACACCTGGTTCTTATGAAGTGGCATTTGATAATGCAGCTGGAGGAACAGGTGCTGGTAATATACCATTTACAATTACTAATGTAGATTTTCCTTTTGTATTTGATAATGATATAGATGGAGTACTTTCAAGTCAAAACCCAGCATTGCCACCATTAAGCGGAATGTGGGAAATGACAGTTTATAATGCAGACGCATTTGGAGTATATTGCGATTCTATAATGACAACAATAAATGTAAATTTTGTTGACTCAACTAGTCCACTTTGTGCACCAACAGCTAATTGTGCAATATCATCAATAACTGTTGCAACACAAACTGCTTGTAACTCAGCAACCAACACTTATGAACAAGACCTTACGGTTACTTTTACAGATGCTCCTGCTACTGGAACACTAGATGTAAATGGACAATCTTTTGCAATAGGAACTAGCCCTCAGACGGTAACATTAAGTGGCTTAACTGCTGATGGAAATGCCGTAGATGTTGTAGCTTCATTTAGTGATGATGCAGCTTGTACTTTAGTTTCTAATAATTTATTTACTGCACCTGTAGCTTGTAATTGTGCTGTTGATGTTGTAGATGCTACTACTCAATCTGCGTGTAATCCAGCAAATAATACTTACTCTCAAGATGTTGTAGTTACATTTTCTAATGCACCTGCTACAGGTACGCTTGATGTAAATGGACAATCTTTTGCTATTGGAACTAGCCCACAAACAGTAACATTATCAAACTTAGTTTCTGATGGAAATAATGTTGATATTGTAGCTAGTTTTTCTGCTATTCCAGCATGTACATTAACACAAACTGCAGGCTTTACTGCTCCTGTTAGTTGTACTTGTTTAATTTCAGATTTAACTGCAAGTACGCAAACGCCTTGTGTAAACACTACAAATACTTATACTCAAGATGTAATAGTAACTTATACAAATGCACCAGCAACTGGTTCTCTAATTGTAAATGGACAAACATTTGCTATAATGTCTTCACCACAAACTGTAACATTAACTGGTTTGCCAGCAAATAATACAGCAGTAGATGGATCTGCATCATTTACAGCAAGTGCTAGTTGTACTTATTCTGAAAATAATTTATTTACAGCACCAGTAGGTTGTTTATGTCCTACTATAAATGTAAATGTTTCTACTACACAAGTTTCTGATTGTGTATCTCCAAATGGTTCTGCAACAGCTGTTGCTACTGGTGGTGCAGGTGGATATACTTTTGCTTGGACACCAAATAGTTTTGGAAATGGACCTACAATAAGTAATATACCATCTGGGTCTTATTCTGTAGTAGCTACAGATGTTAATGGTTGTTTTGGAACTGGATCAGGAAATGTTACTAATAGTTCTGGTGTAAATGCTCTTTTAGGACCAACATCAATGGTTACTTGTAATGGTGGAAGTAATGGTTCTATTTCTATAAGTGCTTCTGGCGGAACAGCTCCAATATCTTATACTTGGAGTGATCAACCTGGAGTACCTACTACGGTTTCAACAAAAAATAACTTGCCAGCTGGTTCATATACTGTAACTGTTGCAGATGCTGGAAACTGCGATGTAACTTTAGGGCCTATAGTTATTACAGAGCCAGATGAGTTGGTGGTAGTAGTAGATAATTTTTCTCCTGTAACTTGTAATGGAGCTAATGATGGTGAGATAAATACTACTGTTTCAGGTGGTAATACTAATTTTTCTTATTCTTATTCTTGGACAAATGGAGGTGGTAATATGCCAGATTTAGATAATCTTGATGGAGGAAATTATGTATTAACTGTTACTAATGGAACTTGTCCAACGGTTTCTACTAATTCTGTTACGATAATTGAGCCAGCTGTAATTTCTATAAATTTAGATGGAATTACTGATTTAGATTGTAATGGTGATAATGATGGAAGTATTTTAGTGACTACTTCTGGAGGTACAGGTTCTTTAAGCTATGTATGGGATAATGCACCAAATGTAGAAGATGTGTTGAATGAAAATGGTGGGAATTATCAATTGACAGTAACTGATGATAATATGTGTACAGTAACATCGCCAGTTTATACTATAGACGAGCCTACTGAGTTGGTAATAAATGTTACTGCTACTACAGATGTTTCTTGTTTAGATGGAAATGATGGTAGTATTACTACAAATATTACTGGAGGAACAGGAGTTTATAATTTGTTATGGACAAATGGTGGTGGAACTTCGGGCTCTCCTTCAAACTTATCTGCTGGTTCTTACCAACTTTCGGTAACTGATGCAAATATGTGTAATGCGGTATCTAGTTTAATTGATATAGCGGAACCATCTTCTGCTGTTTCTGCTACAATAACTTCAACTCCAGAAAGCAATAGTAGTGCTGACGGAACTGCTACTGTTGTAGCTTCTGGTGGAACAGCTCCTTATAATTTCTTATGGAGTGATGCTGCTGCACAAACAAATTCTGTGGCTACTGGCTTAACTGCTGGATCTTACTCTTGTGAAATTACTGATGTTAATGATTGTTTGATAACTGTTTCTGTGGAAGTAGGAAAAGTAAATTCAATTGCAAACTTGGCTGTGAGTGAATTGAATATATATCCAAATCCTACTGAAGGTTCTTTTAATATAGCTTTTGAAACTAGTGAAACTATTGATTTTGATATTTCTATTATGAATACAATTGGTAAAACGGTAATGACAAGTAGCTATGAAAATGTAAATGGAAGCTTTAATGAGCAGTTTACATTAGGTAATTTATCAAGTGGAATTTACTTTGTAGAAATTAGTAATAAAGATGCTAAGTCTGTTTATAAAATTACTTTGAGTAAGTAACAGATTTTATTAGTTTGAAATTTAAAGCCACTGATGTAATGTCGGTGGCTTTTTTTGTTTGCGATAAGGATAGAGGTGGTATCCTTTTTGTGCCGTTTTTTTCGGCTCAAAAAGATTTAACCGAAAGCCTGGTCTTTTTATTTTTATAAAAAGAATTGCCATTGCGGGTTTTTTATACTATTTTATATAACTTTAATTTTCTAATAATTTAAGTATGCTGGTTAAAACTTTTGGGAGTGCGATTTTTGGTGTAGATGCAAATACTATTACTATAGAAGTAAGTGTGGAGCAGGGTGCGAAGTATTATATGGTAGGTCTGCCAGATAATGCGGTGAAGGAAAGTTGGCAGCGAATAGAAACTGCTTTGAAACATAATGAATATAGAATGCCAAGGCAGAAAATAGTGGTAAACTTGGCGCCTGCAGATATAAGAAAAGAAGGTGCTGCCTATGATTTGCCAATAGCTGTGGGTATATTGGCTGCTTCGGGACAGATAGAAAACGAGAATTTAGATAAATATATTATCATGGGAGAATTGTCTTTAGATGGTTCTATACAGCCAATAAAAGGTGTGTTGCCTATGGCTGTGCAGGCTAGAAAAGATGGTTTTAAGGGTATGATTGTACCTAAGGAAAATGCTCGTGAAGGTGCTATTGTAAATGATTTGGATGTATATGCAGTTTCTAATTTGAAAGAGGTATATGAATTTTTGAACGGTGAATTGGAGATGACACCTGAGTTTGTAGATACGAGAGAAGAATTTAAACTAAACCAAAGTGCTAGTTATATTGATTTTAGCGATGTAAGAGGGCAACATAAGGTAAAGCGTGCTATGGAAATAAGTGCTGCTGGTGGGCATAATATTATTTTGATTGGGCCACCTGGAGCAGGAAAAACGATGATTGCAAAACGTATTCCTACAATTTTGCCTCCATTAACTTTGCGTGAATCTTTGGAAACTACAAAAATTCATTCTGTTTCTGGAAATTTAGATAAAAGTAGTTCTTTGGTATTTCAAAGACCGTTTAGAAGCCCTCATCATACGGTGAGTGATGTGGCACTAGTTGGTGGTGGTAGTAATCCAAAACCTGGGGAAATATCTTTGGCGCATAATGGCGTTTTGTTTTTAGATGAGTTGCCAGAGTTTAAAAGAACGGCTTTGGAGGTTTTGAGACAACCACTTGAAGATAGAAATGTAACTATTTCTAGGTCAAAATTTACGGTGAGTTTTCCTTGTAGTTTTATGATGGTGGCGAGTATGAATCCTTGTCCTTGTGGGTTTTATAATCACCCAGAAAAAGAATGTGTGTGTGCAAGTGGAATTGTACAAAAGTATTTGAATAAAATTTCTGGCCCGCTGATGGATAGGATTGATTTACAGGTGGAAGTAACACCAGTGCCTTTTAAGGATATTTCTTCTGATGTGGAGGAAGAAAGTAGTGAAGATATTCAAAAAAGAGTGATAATGGCTAGAGAAATACAGCTTGAACGATATAAAGATGACAATATTTATAGTAATGCTCAAATGAGTACTAAGCAGATGCATACTTACTGCGAAATTTCTGAAATTGGAAAAAAGTTATTGAATAGAGCTATGGAAAAACTAAACCTTTCTGCACGAGCTTATAATAGGATATTAAAAGTTTCGAGAACTATTGCAGATTTATCATCTAGTGAAAGTATTAAACCAGAGCATTTGGCTGAAGCTATACAATATAGAAGTTTGGATAGAGAGAATTGGGGTGGGTAGTTTTGAAGATTATTTTTTGATGAAGTCTATAAAATGATTTAATATTCTTTTATCTGTTCTTTCAAGGTGTAAATCAAAACAAGAAATATAATTTTTCATATCAGAAATAAGTTCTGTTTTTGGTTTAAGTTTATTGGTCTTATAGGCTTAATAGACAAAATGGTTGCTAAAAACTCTTGAAACATTTGCTGTTATTACCTTTGAGTCAATTGAAAGGTTATGAATAAAAAAAGTGCATTTATTGTAAGAGCAGTATTACGAAAAAATATGGTTTTAGAAATAAAAAACAACGTTATAAGTGTTTAGTCTGTAAGAGAAGTTTTATAGGAGGAATTCATCTAGATCCCCTCATAATTTGGAAAGATTATGTAGAGGGAAAACAGACCTATTTTCAGCTTTCCAAAAAGTATAATTGCTCGAAGCGAACAATTCAAAGAAAGATAGATTTACATCGAGTAGAAATCCTTCCTAAAGAACCTAAAACGGTTGTTGTTTTAATGGATACTACTTATTGGGGAAGACAGTTTGGTGTGATGCTTTTTAAAGATGCAATTAGCAAAGAAAACTTACTAAAATACTATGTTAAGAGTGAATCTAATAAAAAGTATATTGAAGGTATTCAGGAATTAAAAAACAGAGGTTATAAAGTGAAAGCAATAGTTTGTGATGGACGTAAAGGTCTAATAAATTCATTCAAAAATATCCCTGTACAGATGTGTCAGTTCCATCAAGTTGCAATAATAAGGAGATACATCACAAAAAACCCTAAAATGCCTGCATCTATTGAATTAAAAGAGATTGTAGCCTTGTTAAAACAAACAGATAAAGAATCATTTGAAGGTTTATTAAATGAATGGCACATAAAGTGGAAGTCCTTTTTACAAGAACGTACTGTGAATGAAAAAACTGGAAAAAGTCATTACACTCATAAAAGGTTAAGAAGTGCACACAGAAGTCTAAAAACTAACTTAAACTGGTTATTTACTTGGTATGATAATATAGAGTTAAAAATACCTAATACGACAAATGCAATAGATGGTCATTTTGCAGATTTAAAAAATAAATTAAGAAATCATAATGGGTTAACTCTAAAAAGAAAAATGAAATTTATAAATGAGTTTTTAAAGGTATAAAGGCATCTAAAAATATCAAAAAGGGACTCAATTGAATCCCTCTTTAGACATTTTTGTCAGCCATCAAATCTATCTCCCTCAAAAGGTTTCTCTCCAGCAGTGCCTTTTTCCGTTTTAACTTGACAAAATCAAAGATAAATAAAGTTAATTGAGTTGAACACAGCAATTTAAAAAGACAAGAATAATTTATAAATATTACCAAACTTTGTTTTACAGCAAATGAATGCATTAAAAACAGTATTTTATTTAAGCCTTAGTTAAAAATAAAAAATCTCAGGTTTTACAAATCTCCTTATCTTTGTTTTATGCAAGAGAATTTATTTAAAAACTTCAATAAGGTTTCGGATCAAGAATGGAAAGAAAAAATCATCGCAGATTTAAAAGGCAAGTCTATTGAAGATTTGAATTGGAATCTAAAAGAAGATTTAACAATAAAATCTTACTACACCGAATCAGATGCAAAAAACATTGATTTCCCAATATTGAGAACCAATAATCCTGCTTGGCAAATTGGAGAAAAAATAGAAGTCAAAAACTTTAAAGAAGCCAACAAAACAGCACTAGATTCATTAATGAAAGGCATTACTGCGCCAAGTTTTCATTTTTACACTTTGCCAAACCAAGAAGAATTTTTTGCTCTTTTTGAAAACATTGGAATAGAATTTATAGCTACACATTTTAGTTTCGATACAGATAATATAGATTATTTAGCATTTTTTGAACTTTGGAAAAACTTATTAGCTGCAAGAAACTTAGATTCTGCTTCTGCTTATTTCGACTTTGATGCAAAACTTCTAAATGATGAAAAGCAATTGGAAAACATGACAAAAATTGTTTCAAATAATGAAAATTTTGCTTTAAGTACGATACATATAGATTGTAAACGGTTTCAAACCAACGAAGCTAATATTGATATAGAATTAAAAAAATCAATAGCAAAAGCTAAAGAATATTTTGATTTTTTTATCAGCAAAGGGATTTCTGCTGAAAAAATAGCACAGCAAACTTACTTTACGGTTAGAATAGGTTTATCATACTTATTAGAAACAGCAAAACTAAGAGCTTTAAAAATACTTTGGACAAAACTTTTAGCCTCTTACAATGTTGAAGCTTCTCTCCCGTTTATAAAAGTAGAATTTGCTCCAAACGCTTATGGCGAAAGTAAAGACGATAATTTAATCAATGGAACTTCACTTTGTATGAGTGCCATTTTGGGTGGTGCAAATTATATTGTAGTAGCACCTGTAGATGATTCTGACAAAGCCAAAAGATTAGCAAGAAATGTGCAATTGGTTTTGAAACACGAATCTGGTTTTGATGAAGTAAGCGACCCAATGGCGGGTTCTTATTATGTAGAGGTTTTGACTCAACTTTTTATCTCGCAAAGTCGCTAAGACATAATTTTTTTTAAAAAAATGTTCAATAAATTGATTTGGACTGTTTTCCTCTAGAGAGGAGTTAGAACTGTGTTGCTCGAAAGATAATTATAGTTGAAATATGTCCTAATTAGGATTAGTTACGGAGAAGCAATTTCTTTATTTTGAATTCAAATCCTTACAGCAAAAAGATTTTAATTCGCTGAGATTCCTTTCTGCAAAGGAATGACGGAATTACTTTTACTTAATTACTTAATACTTTTTACTTATTTACTAGATACTTTTTACTTCAGTACTTGATACTTTTTACTTCAGTACTTAATACTTCTTACTTAAATACTTTTTGATTCACTCCCATTCCAAATAAAGCAAAATCATATTTTACCGGATCATTTTTATCGAATTTCTTTAAGTTTTCAGTTAATTCTAAAACGGTTTTAAAATCTGATTGTTTTCTTGAAATTAAACCTAAAATTCTTGCTTGGCGTTCTACATGCACAT
This sequence comes from uncultured Bacteroidota bacterium, assembly GCA_937139485.1. Lineage (GTDB taxonomy): Bacteria > Bacteroidota > Bacteroidia > Chitinophagales > UBA8649 > CAKZQD01. The sequence continues at coordinate 18,325 of CAKZQD010000166.1, forward strand.
CTAGCGGCATTAGTAATTGACTAGTTTTTATTTGTTTCCAAATACCAAAATCTACGCCTTGTTTATCATTTCTAACCATCCAGCGTAAAAACATATTAAGCTTTTTACAAGCTGACTTTCGCTTTGGAGAAGCTATGTGTTTTCTAGTTCGCGCAGGAAAATATTCTAATGAAGTAAAGTATTCTTCAAAACCTATTAAAGCATTTTCTACTGTTTTGTCGTTTGGTTTTAAACCTTTTAAAAAAGCATCTTCTAAACTATCATAGTTTTCATAGTGATGTTTCAAAAAAGCAATGAAATATAATAAATCTGTGGTATTGAATGTTCTGTGTTTAAATTCTAAAAAGCGTTTCAAATCCTTTTCTTCGTGATTTATTATAAAATCATAAGGTTTGTTTTCAAACAAAGCAACTAACTCATTGCATTTATTTATAATGGTTTTTCTTTGTCCCCAAGCAAATATTGAAGCAAAAAAAGCCATAATTTCTACATCTTGCTTTTTAGTAAAAAGGTGTGGAATAGAAATAGGATCGTCTACAATAAAATTTGGTTTATTGTATTTTTTATAATTTGCTTCTAAAACACTAGCGACTTTTTTCATTGCTACAAAAATAACAATTTGAAATATATTCTTGTTGGCTAAAAACACCTACAAGCGAGCAGCTAAACTGATAAAAGTTTAATTTACTTACATTTATACCCTGCTAGCTCTAATGAACTTGTGTAAATAGACTTTGGAAATCCGCTTATATCTTCTTCTAAAATTATTTTATTACCGTCATAAGTAGTTGCAATTCCTTGACAAACTTCTACTCTAATAGATGGAGAATGGTCTAATGTGCAAGTATTGCAAAATGCTTTTTTACAAGAACTGAACATGACTACTGCTAGCACTAAAGTAGATAAGCTAAGTAAAATTTGATTTTTCATAATTGTTTTTTTATTTGATTAATTACATGTAAAACCTCCATAAGTATGTGCTTCTACAAAATCGGCAACGCTTCCATTATATTGAAGTGTATGAGAATACTGCTCGTCTTCATAATAAGTAAGTGTTTCAGGGCAGACTTCGATTCTAACAGATTTTTCTTGATCTGAATGAACACAAGTTTGACATACTTCTGGAATTGGTTCTTTTTCTTTTTCACACGAAAAAAACCTAAAGAAAATAATGCTATCAATATAGAACTTTGAATAAATTTCATACTATTTGTTTTTGTTTACAATACAAAAGTATATTGAAATTTTAGTCAGTTAAAATTGAAATGACAAATAGCATGACATATAATAAATTATGGAATCAACCATAAATAATTGACTATCAATAAATTGAAAATTATTTTATGATAAAAATTAGTAGAAATTTAAGAAACTGTATTTTATAAATACTTCTTATCCATCCAAAAAGTACCAAAAGGAATTAAAGAACATATTAAAACTATAGCTAAATCCTTAGTACTCCATTTCATTTGGTTTTGAATTAAAAATGCTAAAATAACATAAGCCACAAAAAGTAAACCGTGCGGCATTCCAAGTGTTTTTATTAAAATATCGTTATTACCTAAATATTTTAATGGCATGCCAACTAGCATCATTATTATATATGAAATTCCTTCTAAAAGTGCAATGATTTTGAATGTCTTGAGCATAATTTATTTTTGAGTTACAAAGATACTCAACTAGTCTATATAATTACCTAAAGTCAAAGTTCAATAGCAGGTTTTGAATGTTAAATTTGGTTTATTTTCTTCAAAAGAGAATTGAGCTTTCTAAATAGATTAATTCCTCAAATCTTCTCCCCAATTCAGCTTCTCTTTAATGGCGTTTAAGAAGTTCATATCATTTAAACGCACTAAATTTGCTTGAAACGGTGCTTTTTTTATAGCAATTTCAAAAGAATTATCAATAGTTTCTACTCTTGAATCTAATGTTGCCAAAAACTTTTTTGTTCTACCTTCTATTTGAAAAGAAAGTACTACATCGTCTGAAACTACTAATGGGCGCACATTTAAGTTGTGTGGCGCAACTGGTGTAATAATAAAATTATCGTTGTTTGGGTAAATAATTGGCCCACCACAACTTAGCGAATAGCCAGTAGAACCTGTTGCCGTAGAAATAATTAAACCATCTGCCCAGTAAGAATTTAAGTGTTGTCCGTTTAAATAAGTGTGCACGGTTATCATTGAAGATGTATCGCTTCTTTGTATTGTAAATTCATTTAATGCAAAAGGTGATTCTTTAAAAAGTTCATGATTGGCTTCTACGGTAATCATATTTCTTTTATCTATTACATAGGTTCCGTTTTCTATAGATTCTACAAGTTCTGTAATTTTATCTAATGAAATACTTGCTAAAAAACCAAGTCTACCCATATTTATACCAATTATTGGCGTTTCTAGTGCACCAACCCAACTTACTGTATCTAAAATAGTACCGTCGCCACCAAGGCTAAAAACAAATTCTATTTCGCTATCAATTTCGTCTCTTTTGCTAAATGTTTTTGGAGTATATGATATGCCAAATGCTTCTTGTAGATGCTCATAAAAAGGCTCGTAGACCACAAATTCTATATCTTTTTCTACCAAAAGTTTAAATAAAAGCAATACGCCTTCTTTTACTTTAGGTTTTAATTTTCTACCATAAATAGCTACTGTCATAATGTAAAGATAGTAAGTTGTTAAAAACTAAGGCAATTAAATATTTATAGGATTACCAATATTAACCACAAAGTGTTAACATTGTTATATTGGGGACGTCATTCTGAAATTTTTGAGGAACGAAAAAATATTCAGAATCTAG
>CAKZQD010000167.1 GCA_937139485.1 uncultured Bacteroidota bacterium
CGCCAGCTTCTAGCAGTTTGTCTATAATATACAAAGCAGGTGCTTCTCTAATATCGTCGGTATTGGGTTTAAAAGATAAACCCCAAAGTGCTACCGTTTTCCCTTTTAAATCTCCTTTGAAATAAGAACTAATTCTATCAAAAAAACGTTCCTTTTGTAGTGAATTTACATTCATTACAGCGTCTAGTATCTTAAAATTATAATTATATTCTGTAGCTGTTTGGTACAAGGCTTGTACATCTTTTGGAAAACAAGAACCACCATAACCAACGCCTGCGTACAAAAATTTGTTTCCGATTCGTGCATCAGAACCAATTCCGCTTCTTACCATATCTACATTGGCACCAACTATTTCGCATAGATTTGCTATTTCGTTCATAAACGAAATTTTTGTAGCTAGAAATGAATTAGCAGCATATTTTGTTAACTCAGCAGAACGCTCGTCCATAAAAATAATAGGATTTCCTTGTCTTACATAAGGTTCGTAAAGTTCTTTAATTAAATTTCTTGCTTTTTCAGATTTTGTTCCTATAACAACTCTTTCTGGTTTCAAAAAATCTGTTACGGCAACACCCTCACGCAAAAATTCAGGGTTTGAAACCACATCAAATGCTATGGCTGTATTTTTTGATATTGCTTTACGAACTTTGTCTGCTGTACCTACAGGAACTGTACTTTTATTTACAATTACCTTGTAGTCTTTTATCATTTTTCCTAAATCGTCTGCTACGCCAAGTACATATTTCAAATCTGCAGAACCGTCTCCTCCTGGTGGTGTTGGCAATGCTAAAAAAATGATTTCGGCTTCATCTACTACTGATGCTAAATCTGTTGTAAATTTTAATCTTCCTTGTTCTACATTTCTTTTTAGAAGCACTTCAAGCCCTGGCTCATAAATGGTACAAATCTTATTATTAAGCTTTTCAACTTTTGAAGCATCTATATCTACACAGGTAACATTATTTCCTGTTTCGGCAAAACAAGTTCCACCTACTAAACCTACATAACCAGTTCCTACTACAACTATATTCATTTATTATCTTTTTATTACTTCAAAAAGGCTTTTACAGTTTCAATAATAAAATCTTGTTGATCTTGTTCAAATTCTGTATGCATTGGAAGTGCTAAAACGGTTTCACAAAGTTTGTAAGTAACAGGAAAATCTCTATCATTCATACTCAGTGCATAAGCTTTTTGCTTATTTAACGGAACAGGATAGTAAATATTTGATGGAATTTTATTTTCTGTAAGATGTTTTCTCAATCCATCTCTATCTATACTTTCATCAAGTTTTAAAACATATTGATGAAATACGTGTGAAGAATTTTCTTTTCTAAAAGGTGTTGTTATTCCTTTTACATCTGCAAAACCTTTGTCGTAGTATGTTGCTGCTGCTTCTCTTGCAGCACAGTATGAGTCTAAATGTCTTAATTTTATTCTCAAAATAGCTGCTTGAATAGAATCTAGTCTAGAATTTACACCAATCATATCATGGTAGTACGTTTTTGACTGACCGTGATTGGCAACCATATTTATTTTCTTGTAAATTTCTTCATCATTGGTAAATAATGCACCACCGTCTCCCATACAACCAAGGTTTTTTGAAGGAAAAAATGAGGTAGTTCCTATATGACCTATTGTTCCTGTTTTGGCTTTTCTACCATCAGAAAAAGTATATTCTGCAGCTATTGCTTGTGCATTATCTTCTATTACGTAGAGATTGTGCTTGTTTGCCAGAGCCATTATTTCTTCCATATCGCAACTTTGCCCAAATAAATGTACTGGAACTATTGCTTTAGTTTTTGGAGTTATCGCCTTTGCTATTTCATCTACATTGATATTGAAACAGTCGTCATAAGAATCTACCAAAACTGGTGTAAGACCCAAAACTGCTATTGCTTCTGCTGTAGCTACGTAGGTAAAGTTAGAAGTTATTACTTCATCTCCTGGTTTTAGACCAAGCGCCATCATGGCTACTTGCAAAGCATCTGTACCGTTGGCGCAGGCTTTTACAAATCTTGCTCCTAAATAGTCTTGAAGTTCTTTTTCAAAAGATTTTACTTCTGGTCCGTTTATAAATGCTGTAGATTTAACTACTTCTATAATTTTAGCATCTACTTCTTCTTGTATTTTTTCGTATTGACTTACTAAGTCAACCATTCTGATTTCTTTCATCAAATGAGTTTAAGTTTGCAAATATAATACCTTTTAGATTAGATTAATAGTTGTTCTTATTTGGAATATGTTAATTAAGCTAAGTTTAATTATTCAACAAATTTGAAGTAATTTTGTAACTTATGAAAAATAAACTAATCATAGCTGGCCCTTGTAGTGCTGAAACCGAAGAACAAGTAATGGAAACACTTGAAAAAATAGCAACTTTGGGCAAAGTAAATATGCTACGAGCAGGTATTTGGAAACCTAGAACAAGACCGGGTTCTTTTGAAGGTGTTGGAGCTATTGGATTAAAATGGTTGATAAATGCTGGCAAAAAAGTAAACTTACCTGTAATAACTGAAGTTGCCAATAAAGATCACGTTGCGCTAGCTTTAAATGCTGGTTTCAAAAACTTGTGGATTGGTGCTCGAACTACCGTAAATCCCTTTGCTATACAAGAAATTGCAGATAGTTTACAAGGAAGAGATATTGATTTATTGTTGATAAAAAATCCTATAAACCCAGATTTACAGCTTTGGATTGGAGCTATAGAAAGGTGTAAAAAAGCAGGCGTAAAAAATATAGGTGTAATTCATAGAGGTTTTTCTGCTTTTAAAACCAATAAGTATAGAAACGAACCACTTTGGGAAATTCCTTTGATGCTAAAAGAAAAATTTCCTGATATACAATTAATTTGCGACCCAAGTCATATTTGCGGAAGAAGAGATACTTTGGAAGAGGTTTCGCAGAAGGCTATGGATTTGGAATACGATGGTTTAATGATAGAAACACACCGAGAACCAGATGTAGCTTGGAGCGATGCCAAACAGCAAATAACTCCAAAAAGACTTGGAGAAATGCTTGACCATATAATCATGAGGCAAAAAATAAGTACTAATCCAGAATCTAGTGCAAAAATTGAAGTTTTTAGAGAACAACTTGAAAGTATGGATCATCAAATTCTTGAAATTTTGAGTAAAAGAATGGCTGTAGCTCAAAAAATTGGAGAAATTAAAAAAGAAAACAACATCACAATATTACAAAGCGAACGTTGGAAATTAGTAAAAGATGAAAGACTAAAATATGGATTAAACATTGGATTAACTGAAAAGTTTTTGACACGATATTTAAATGCACTTCATCAAGAATCTATTAGACATCAAACTAAAGTAATGAATTGATTTTTTATAGAATTTATTAATTTTTTTTCCTCAGCTTGGCATCCTTGCCGACCTGCTTATAGTTAATGCAAGTGGATGGCAGGGATGCCAACCACTGGGAAAAGACTATGGTTATGGATTAATTGACTTGATTTTTGTCAGTAAGCATTTTTCTATTAATGAACTTTTTTTGACTAAAGACTATCAACAGAATTTACTAAACCTATCTCTTTTCTGTTCAATTTTTGATGTTGTAATCCTTCCCAGAAATTATCGTTTTTAAAATCTTCAATATTCGATTTTAAAATATCATATTTAGATTTTTTATTGTAAAATCCTTCTTTCAAATAAAATTTGTTTACAGTAAAATTCATTTCTAGAAAACCATCAAAACTAATTCCGTTTCGTTTAGAAACTTTTGCTTCTAGTTTAGAATCTGCAATATCTAAAATCCATTTATCGTCTACTTTTTTGTAATGAACATAATATCTCATTCCTTTTACATAAATACTATAACCAAAGAGTTTTGCTAATAATGTAACTGCTTTTGGTATAACTTTTTGATACTTTAATCCTTTTGGACTTAAATAAATATTTGCATCAAAAAAAGCATAAGTGGCTGTATCTATATATAAGTGACCTTTAAACAAACTTTTCTTAACATCATCAATTTGGTCAAAAGTAATGTGATATGCATAGTAGTCATCTTTTTCTACCAAGCCGTTGTAATTATATTTATAGTTTTTGTAGCCTTTTTCACCAAAAAGTTTTCTGTCATCTTCTCCAATATCATCGCTAAGCATATAGTTCATTGCAAAATACTGACTAGCATTTTCTCTAATATTTGTAGAGTCGAATTGATCTAATTGTTTTTCAACCATTTTACCCAGACTTTTTAAAGTATCTATATCTATAAACGCTCTTGCTTTTTTAACGGAAACTAAATTTACATTATCATTTTTAAATTTTACCAAAGCATCAAAATTGGCTTCTTGCAGGCTTAATATTTGGTTATTTGCGACTATATTTTGTTTGTAATAAACATTTTGTGCTATAGTTGGCGCATTGTAGTTTTCTGAAATTTGTGCTACAGCCTTTCGTACAATTTCAAAAGCATTTTGAGGATATACTACAACTGCATCTAAATCATAATTTGTAGCTTCTAAGTATATTATTGAATTATTTTGGATATCTGAAACTAAAAAAGTATCTGTTTTATAAGCCAAACTTTGAATCATTAATTGTCTTTCTGGTTTATCTATTTCTAAAGAAAAAACACCCGAAGTATCCGTAATAGTTCCTTCGTAAATATCTAAAATTAAAACACTAGCAAACACAATTGGTTTTTGAGTTTCTTTGTTTAAAATTTGTGCATTTATTTTTATTTGAGCGTTTAGAGCAAGTACAATCGTGCAGTATAAAAAAATTAAAATGTATTTCATAATAGGCAAGTATATAACGCTTACGAAACGGTAAGTTAATTACCCCATTGAATTTTCAGTTTTTTCAAAGGAACAGGATTCGCTTTTACCATTCTAA